>CAIPVD010000379.1 GCA_903868375.1 uncultured delta proteobacterium | reverse complement strand
TTGAAATGGCAAATGATTGAAGGAAGTAAAATTCTGGATAGTGCATCAATTTACACGCTCACCTGGTCGGCGGTATTGAACAAATATCGCCCCCAAGAGTATGTACGCCGCCTGCAATTGCGTATCGTCAAGGCAGTAAAGAACAAACGCTGGGGAAAAGTAAAATACCTCAGTCGCTTATTAATTAATTCGTTTTGTGCAAAATTACTGGCCATTAAGCGAGTAACTACAAACAAAGGTGCAGCAACACCGGGAATAGATAACCAAACCTGGCTAACCGATGTGGAAAAGATCAAAGCCCTTATGGAATTAAATAACAAAGGCTACAATCCACAGCCACTCAGGCGAATCTACATTCCCAAGAAAGACAAGAGCAAACTTCGTCCCCTGAGCATTCCCACCATCAAAGACCGCGCCATGCAAGCGCTTCATTTGCTTGCCCTCGAGCCAATTGCCGAGACGCTGGCCGACCCGAATTCCTACGGGTTTAGAATGTATCGTTCGTGTGCCGATGCCGTAGAAAAACTCTTCAACGTGCTGTGCCACAGGTACGATGCTACATGGGTTTACGAAGCCGACATCAAAGGCTGTTTCGACAACATCAGCCACCAATGGCTACTTGAACATGTTCCCATGAATAAAATCATTCTTAGAAAATGGTTAAAATGTGGGTTCGTCGACAAGCATCAGAAGTTCATCTCCGAAAAAGGCACGCCACAAGGCGGCATAATTTCCCCTACCTTGATGAACATTACATTAGACGGACTGGAAACCCTTATCCGTCAGAAATTTCCCCCGTGGAAAAAATCCAAAGTTAATTTTATCCGCTACGCCGACGACTTCGTCATTACTTCCCCATCAAAAGAGCTGATAGAAAATGTAATAGCCCCAATGGTCGACGCCTTTCTTAAAGAACGTGGATTGGCAATATCACCAGAAAAAACTCGTATTACGCCACTGACCGAAGGTTTCACCTTCTTGTCGCAGACCGTGCGTAAATTCAAGAACAAAAAACTGTTGATAAAACCAGCCAAAGATTCGGTTAAATCTTTCAAAGAGAAACTAAAACAAACAATTCGTCAAGGCAAGGGACATGCAGCACATACACTCATTGGTCGCCTGAATCCCATTATCAGGGGTTGGGTGAACTATCATAAGCACATAGTTTCCAAGAAAACCTTCTGGCGACTAAGCAAATACATCTTCCAAAAGCTTATGACATGGGCAAAGCAGCAACATCCCAATAAGAAAATAAACTGGATATGGAAAAGGTATTTCACTAATAGCCACGAGAATGGAACATTTTCGGCACTGGTGCAAGGCAAAGACGGTAAAATACGAGTCTTCAAACTTTTCGCCATTGGTCTGGTTCCAATCATTCGTTTCAATAAAGTGAAGTCGGAAGCCAACCCTTTTGACAGTTCTTTTGATGAATATTTCCAAAAACGCTTGGTCGAAAAACGCAAAATCTCTTTGAAAACGCACCAGAAATGTATATACTTGCACGGTAAACAATACACCAATAAAACGAACAAATGATTAGCGCCGTTTCTCTTCACTGCCGGACAGTCTGGGCACAGATTTGTCTTACAGATGCCCGAGCCGTATGTGGCGAAAGTCGCAAGTCCGGTTCTTAGGGGGCGTAAGCTACCAGATC
>CAIPVD010000378.1 GCA_903868375.1 uncultured delta proteobacterium | reverse complement strand
AGTGGGCCTTTTTATTTTATTCCAAATATTATTGAAGCCAAATTACATTTTTGCATTCTTTTCTTTCCTTTGGATTCCTCAACTTCTAACAAATATATGGTATTCTAATAGCAAAGCTCCATCTCTAATCTGTTTTAGTAAAGCGTAATCGATATCCATAAATTGCCGATCCGAAAAGGCCTCCGATGCAATCGCTTACAAGGTCTAAAACTTCAGCCGAACGCGTTGGCACGAACATCTGGTGAAATTCATCCGATGCCCCGTAAATTCCCGCGATCACGACGCCCAAAAGCACAAGTTTGCGGAAACTAAGTTCGCTGACATGGGAAATGCCCATTGCAATAAAGAATCCGAACACGGTGTAAACTCCCATATGCGCCACCTTGTCCGACAAAGGAAACGACGGCAACTGGACATTTTGCAATGTAGAGAGGTAAAAAATGAAACCTGCCCAGATTATAGCTGGAATGAAATAGATAATTTTTTTCACATTTTATATCGGCCAAAATCTTCGGGTGAAAGGTTCTCGAGTATCTCTGCCCATTTTCTTTTCTTCTCCTCTGAATCGTCGACGCCCAAGTCGATCTTCCGAGATTTTTCCACAACGCTCTTCTCTACGAATATCGGCGCCTTTGAACGAAGAGCTATAGCTATCGCATCGCTTGGCCTAGAATCCATCTCTATTTCCTTGCCGTTATGTTCCAACGTAACGCTGGAATAGAATGTGTTGTCGCGAAGTTCAGTAACCGAAACCTTCTTTACCTTTATGCCTATCGAATCAAGTATGTTCTTTAATAAGTCGTGAGTCATCGGCCTGGAAAGCTGGATATGCTCGAGTTCTGTGGCAATGGCAGATGCTTCGATAAGGCCTATCCAAATAGGAAGCGCCGCTTTGTCTTCCATGTCCTTCAAAATAATGATGGGCATGCTTGTGAACGGATCGATCGTTAAGCCAGTTACTTTCATTTCGATGAATTCCATTAAACGACCTCGCCTTTCAATGAATTTCCGCCTGCGTCCGTTATCTTCACGCTGACTATATGCGCAACTAAATCCAAATTGCCAGAAAAATTTACGATCTTGTTGGCGAAGGTCCTTCCCGACAATTGAATCGAATTCGCTCCCCGCTCCCCGCTCTCTGCTCCTCGCTTACTGGCCCCTTCTACTAGAACTTCCTGCGTCGTGCCGATAAGGCGGCTCGTATTTTTCTTCCATATCTCCGCGTTCAGGTCGAGCAGACGCTGTAATCTTTCTTCTTTTTCTTTTTGCGGAACATCGTCCTTCATCTCCGCCGATTTTGTACCTGGACGCGGACTATATTTAAAGGCAAACATTCCATCAAAGGCAACCTCTCGCACGACTTCTAGTGTATCGAGAAAATCTTTTTCCGTTTCACCGGGGAATCCAACAATAATATCTGTTCCGATATCGATGCCAGGCACTCGCTCACGAAGCTTGAGAGCCTTTTCGATAAACTGTTTCTTATTGTACGAGCGTCGCATTGCCCGAAGTACCGCATCGGAACCGGCCTGTAGCGGCAGGTGCATGTTCTTGCAAAGTTTCGGATTGATCGCATGTTCTTCTATAAGGTCATCGCCCAAGTCTTTTGGATGCGGGCTGGTATAGCGGATACGGATGATGTCTGTCTCGGCGGATATTTT
>CAIPVD010000377.1 GCA_903868375.1 uncultured delta proteobacterium | reverse complement strand
CGGAGACGGCTGCAACAGCTTTTGTAAAAAGGAAGTTGCGCCGCCACCAAATCCTACGCCTGTAGCCGTTTGCGGAAATGGAATTCTCGATGCCGGCGAGGAATGCGACGACGGTAACAACATTGATGGTGATGGATGTGACAGCAAATGCAAAAAAGAGTCGCCTATAGCAAAGCCCGCTACGAAACAGACACAACAGAACGGCGGTGATAATTCGGAGACAAAAGGAGGAGCTTCAAGTTCGCCCGTACCTGCCGCTGCCGGAGGATGCAGCCTTATAGTCAGGTAACAGATGTTTTGTGCCACAACTTTTCTATTGCAATCGGCCATTTGCGTGTATTAGATAGGCGCGTTCTAACGCGGGCGTAGTTCAATGGTAGAATGCGAGCTTCCCAAGCTTGACACGTGGGTCCGATTCCCATCGCCCGCTCAAATCTATGCATGTAAAACCTTTAGATCTAGCCAAACTCGTAACGTATCAAAAGGGCTCCGTTGTTAGCAAAGAGCTGCTAAAAAAGCGGACGGGAACGATCACGCTGTTCGCGTTCGATAAGGGGCAGGGGTTAAGCGAACATACTGCACCCTTCGATGCCACTGTCCTTATTTTGGACGGGACGGCAAATATCTACATTGAAGGGATGTTGCATAAAGTGAAAAAGGGCGAGCTTGTAATAATGCCTGCAAGCAAGCCCCATTCACTAAAAGCTGCGGCGCGTTTCAAAATGATGCTGATTATGATACGCTCGGAATAGTCAGGTTAGACTTTTCTTACTTTTTCTGCGCACGGGCCTTTTTGGCCTTGGCCGACTTCAAATTCAACCTTGTCGCCTTGTGTTATTGGGCCGTTCTCGATTGCTGAAGAGTGGACGAATAAATCCTTTCCACCGTCGTCAGGCGCGATAAATCCAAAACCCTTTGTGTCGTTGAAAAACTTTACTGTTCCTGTTGCCATAATGATTCTCCTTTTTCGCTTCTATACGTTATTTAAAAAATATTAGCAATTCTAAAAATCATAGGCTCGGATTTTCTTTTAAATGAGGTAACGTCGTGCTAAAATACCTTTAAATGGAAAACTTAACCGCCGGCATATTGGGTTGGGGCATATTCATCAGCTTGGTAGGGTTCATTTTTTTAAGATACGGGAAAAAGAACGCGGACGCGGTTAGCATAATCACGGGCCTTGTTTTAATGATATACCCTTACTTCTTTACATCGCTTGGCTGGAGCGTCTTTACCGGCCTTGCCATGTGCGCGCTCTATTACTTCCTAAAGCGCGTGGTGAACCTTTAGTTTACACATCGTTAAAATAATGTTATTTATCGTCCACCGGAGGATAATATGAAGAAAAGAACTTTTATAGTGGCGGTCGTGTTGTTTTTTGTGAGCATTGCTGCTTATGCCGGCGTAAAGGAGATAAAGAAGGCCGATAAGAACTTCGACTTCAAGTCGGTAGATGCCATCGCGGTTGCGCCCGTAACGAGTGAGAACGTTGACTTTGGCAAGGTCGATTCAGATAGGATGCCGAAGATAAAGGCTCTGCTGGAAAAGATGAAAAAGAACATGCGTGATAGCATGATCGAAGGCTCAAAGGGGGCGAAGACGACGATACCTTTCTCGGCCGATGTTCCGAAGAAGGCAAAACATCCGCTGCTGCTAAAATATAATATAGACCAATTCGATAACGGGAACGCCGTGGCAAGGTTGGTCCCGTTCGCCGGCAAGGCGAAGGTAACTATCACGGTGAAATTCATTGATCCAAAGAATAAGAAAACTGAACTTGCTATCGTCTCCGCCAGCGCAAAGGCAAAGGGCGGAATAGTTGGTGGAGGTCTCGATTCCGAGGTGCTATGGACCGCAGTGAACATGGCTAACGTCGATATTTATAGATATCTGAAAAAAATAACGGGGCTGGATTATAGTTTTGTCTCTGGTGTCGTTCACGGCGTAAAACCTGGAATAAAGAGAGAGGCCGACGTAATGAAGGAAGAGAAGCAAGAGGCCGGTATCATGAAGAAAAAGGTGAAGTAGTTATAATTTTGGAAGCTCTTCCTTCTTCAGATAGCGAAACTCGCCCGGTTGCGATTTTTCATCTAGAGTTAGATCGCCGAACGCTACGCGCTTAAGCCCCGTTATCTCATTTCCAAGCGCTTTGAAGAGCCTTCGCAGTTCCCGGTTCTTGCCTTCGTTTAATTCTACGACCAGATGCGATTCCTTATTGCTTGCCTTGCGCAGCGTAAGCTTCGATGGTTTTAATAGTTCTCCGTTATCGACAATGCCGTGTAAAGCCGACTTAACCTTTTCGTTCGTGAACATTCCCTTAACGGTGACCAGATAAGTTCGCGGAATGGAGTTTAGTGGATCGGTCAAATATGCGGAAAGCTTCGTGTCGTTCGTTAGAAGGAGTAGGCCGGTTGTTGCCATGTCGAGGCGTCCGACGGCATGAAGCGATCTTAACTCTGGTGGCAGTAGGTCAAATACCGTGCGGCGCCCATGCTCGTCGCTCTTTGTGGTGACGACACCGCGCGGTTTGTAAAGCATTATGGTTTGCCACTCGCCGCTTCGTAATATCTTTTCACCCAGCGAAAATTTGTCTTTTTCGGGCGTAACAAGATATAGCGGATCTTTAACGATTCTGCCGTTCACTTTAAGCCGGCCCGCAAGTATCCACTTTTTTGTTTCGCCGCGCGATGCCACGCCTAATTTCGATAGCGCGCGTTCTAACGGAACTTTTCCAAGTTTTCGGTTCATCGTTTGT
>CAIPVD010000376.1 GCA_903868375.1 uncultured delta proteobacterium | reverse complement strand
GACGATTCGATCGTTCGCGGCACTACCACATTCAAGATCATCAAGATGCTACGAGAGGCCGGGGCAAAAGAGATCCACGTTCGCATCTCCGCGCCGCCAACAACGTGGCCATGCTTCTACGGCATCAACACACCTACACGTGAAGAGCTTATCGCAACTTCCAAATCGATTGACGATATATGCAAGTACATAGGCGCAGATTCTTTGGGCTATCTCTCTCAAGATGCACTTTACTGGTTCGCGAAGAACTCGCCCAAAGAATGGTTCTGCGATGCGTGTTTCACCGGCGATTATCCCGAAGAGCTCGACGACAATCCCGAGATCTACGCAATGGCGAAAAAGCATTTAGCCAAACATGCCAAAAAACTGGCGTAGTTTATCATTAAAATAATCGAAATTTGCTGGGCCCCTTAGATTGCCCTTGTATTTATTGCCAATTATCACTAAAATACCGAGCCGTATAATGGCATGGCGTTTGCAGTTCCAACATCTTGGAGGCTTATCTATGAAGAAGACAATTTTATTGGTGATCTTTGCAGCTTTAATTGTTGCCGGTTGTAATAAGTCGGCACGTACGTGTACCACAGCCGCCGATTGCCCTAGCGGTGTTTGCACGAGCAATGCTTGTCAGGACGCTCCAGCCGCAGACCTTGGAACGCTTAACGGTCCCTGCACCAGCAGTAGCTCATGTAATAACATAGGCCTTACATGTACAAATAGCATATGTGTTCAGATCTCTTGCACGAATAGCGATGGTTGCACTTCACCTTCAAAGTGCGTTAGTGGCAAATGTTCTCTGCCGACAAGCTGCACGTCCGATACGGGTTGCACAATATCCGGCCAGACATGTCAGAACGGATATTGCGCCGCTTCAATTGCCGCATCCGGATGTGCTGCAGATACCGATTGTACAGCAGATTCGTCATTACCATATTGCGTGAGCGGTGCATGTGCCCAAACGAAAAGTTGCACGTCTGATACCGTTTGCACAGTATCCGGTCAAGTATGCGGCAGTAATGGGTATTGCGCTGCACCTACTAGCAGTGCATGTACTCAAGATTCTGACTGCACCGCAAATTCGTCATTACCATATTGCGTAAATAGCACATGTGCCCAAACGAAAAGTTGCACAACTAATGCCGATTGCACAGTATCCGGTCAAGTATGCGGCAGTAATGGAAATTGTGCGGCAGCTGCCAGCTCATCATGTACTCAAGATTCTGACTGTACCGCAAATTCGTCATTGCCATATTGCGTGAGCGGCGCATGTGCCCAAACAAAAAGTTGCACATCTGATACCGATTGCACGGCATCCGGTCAAGTGTGTGGCAGTAATGGAAGTTGTGCGGCAGCTGCTAGCTTATCATGTACTCAAGATTCTGACTGTACTGCACATTCTTCGTTGCCATATTGCGTGAGCGGCAAGTGTTCTCAATCGTTGAGTTGCGCAACTAATGCCGATTGCGTTTCTACCGGTCAGCTTTGCGTAAGTAGCAGCTGCGTTTCGGATTCCGTTACAGCTAAAATGATAAGCGCTTCAGGAAAAATTCCCATGACGATAGGCGGTGTTACAATAAATACTCCTGCCGATTGTAATGTCTATATGGCGGCAAAACCCAATCCCGGTTATGGTGTTTTTCTCTGCATCGACTTATGTTTACAGCAGACGAAACAGATGACGTTCACCTATTTTCTGAATCAGTATTTAGCGCCCTATCAAACAGGCGGGGCAGAGGATAGCCCGACAATAGTAGATTGGACTAAATCGGTGCTTAATATTTGGCTTACTGCCTGTCAGGTTTCCACGCTATGATAATTTGGAGGTTTTATATGCAGGCTTATAAATTGATCGTCCTTTCACTTGTTTTGGTTCTATCTGCCTGTCATTCAATGGGCGACTTCTCGCAGAAAGATGTGAAGACGGACATTGCCGCAGGCCTTGAAGGTGGCGCATGTCTTTCGGCAGATCCCAAGTGTACAAACGGACTTGTATGCGAAGCAACGCAGAATATTTGCGTAAAGCAGAGTTCTTATTCATTGAAGGTAACGGTTATAGGTTCAGGTACGGTTACGAGCGCGCCCGCCGGCATTAATTGCCCAACGACGTGTTCGGCGGTTTTTGATACGGGTGCAACGGTTGTGTTGTCTGTTGAGGCCGATACTGCGAACGGCTGGAAATTTTCCGGATGGGACCATGGAACAACTGCGGCTCAAGAGAGCGTTACGATAGATGGTGACACAAATGTATCGGCGTTTTTCTCCGATTCCTGGTACTATTTTGTGGGTAGCGACGTAGCCTCTTACAATTATGTAGGGCAGAAGAGCGACGACACGCGCGCTTATTTTGGGATCGGAAATATTTCTACAGACCACGTTGCCAAGGTTTTGCTTTCGACGTTCAGTGGAAACTCTGCCATAAACGTCGATTACGTCGCGGCCGACGATAAAAATTTTCAAGTTTCAAACGTTAAAAAAATGGCCGACGGTACGATATTTGTGCTTGGTTCGAGCATGTATAAAAATCATTTCAACGCAGATGTCGTTGATTATGGAAAGCTTGGATTTGTTGCCATCAATGGTAGTAGCGCAAAAGAGTATGTCTTTGATGAACAGGAAGCGATATATAGTGGACCGCCAAAGGTAACCCCATTACATACAAGCTTGACAGATGTGGTCGCAGTTTCAGATGGTTACCTCCTTGTCGGAAATACCTCCGCATTTTCGGCTAACCAATCCTATGATGAAAACGTTTCGATAATCAAATTAGACAAGTCTTTCAATATTATTAAAAACGTTGTTCACGGGGCGCTAGCCAAGTTCGATGCCAGCAAAAAGCTTGTCCAGGGAGGCGATGATTTCGCTAATTTTATAAAACAAAACGCAAACGGAGATTATGTCGTTATAGGTTCAACGCGTTCATTTTATCCTTCTGGTTCTGGTAACGATATTTTTATGATGACGATAGGTAGTGATTCTATTGCAAGGTGGCAGCTTTACCGAGGTGTTGGCTTCTCTGATATTACGTCGGTAAAAGAGCATGGCGGCAATTACATTATTTTGGGATATTTCAATTCCAACTATTTCGTTGTGGACCTGAACTCTGCCGGAGATATCAATTGTCAATACGCACCCGCGATATCGGAGAGCGGTGCAAGTTTGGCGCTTACAAGCGATGGAGGGTTTGTTGTGGCTGGTTCCGTCGATTCAAGCGATAGCCAGACTCTTGCCGTTACGAAATTTAGCCCCGGTGGAACGCCGTTATGGGAAAAAATGTTCAAGTTGGCAAATACGAAAGGCAGTTATGCCACTTCCATTTCCGAAGCAGATGACCACGGATTGCTAATTTCCGGTCTTATTTTAGATGATCCCAGCACTGGCAGCATTATGGGTTCGTATGTGATGAAGTTGTACGCAGACGGGACATTAAATGATAGTTGCAGCCAGTTTACCGTTTCATCTGTCACTACCTCGCGCGGGAAGGACCCGTTTTCTAAGATCTCCGAAATCAAGCAGACACCGCAGATCGCCGGAGGTAGCGATTATCATGTTTATCAGATCGCTGCCGATCTCCAGCCGGCAGCTATTAGCCTGGATGTGAGCGATCAATGCGCGGAGATAAATGCGATAATGGGGCTCGTTGCAAAGACCGATACAGGCATTAAGAATAATCTGCTCAATGGTGTTCATATTCTTGGTGCAGCCACCAACATAAATACCGAAGCGCAAGGGGCCGAGAGCGTAAACATCATTTATAAGGGCCCGCTAACTGATAAGGTTGCCCATCCTGATATGCGCATCGATGCTAAATATGACAAAAACATCGGAGGCCATTCTCCCGTAATAGATCCAGTCGATATGCGCGAATTAAGCCCCGATACTAGCCCTAAAGAACAGCTTAAGGAACAAGGAGCAGCTGCGGTGCAGCACTAACGCATCATTTCCCTTCCCCTTGCCAAAAAGTTATGGTAATTTAAACACATATGCCCGATGTAAAGGCCACTTTTCCGGACGATAAGACGATTCTTAAGACCGCAGACGAAGTTGCGAACGAAGCCGCTTCGGAAGAGCATACTCCAGCCAAGCAGTTCATTCCTTATATAGTCATAGTCGATGGCCCGCGCGCCGGCACTCGTTTTCAATTAAGAGAAGGCGACAATCTAATAGGCCGCTCCGTTTCAAGCGTTGCAATGCTCGAAGACCAAAGCGTTTCAAGGCGGCATTCGGTACTTTCTCATACGCGCACCGGCTGGATATTGAAGGACGAAGGGAGCAAGAACGGCTCTTACGTTAACGGCCAACGCGTAAAAGAACAGGTCAATATCGGCCACGGCGATATCATTCAGGTCGGCATCTACGCGATGCGGCTTGTGACCAGGCCGGTGACGAACGAAGAAGAAATGGCGCCGTTACCTGCCGATATCGAAGGCAAGACCGTTATGTTCGCGGCATCTCCAGAAGCGGCCGACGAACATGCCGATACGAACACGTTGCACGAAGCTGCAACTAGCGATCATACCGATCCTGCGGTATCGGGCGAAGAAGGCCTCTTGGAAGAAGGTGCGGAAGGCCTAGACGAAGAAGAGCTAGCAGAACTTAAAGAGATCCCAGAGAAGAAGCGAAGCCCTCTCGTCACGTATGGGATAATGCTTTTGGCGCTAATGATAGTTGCGGCTGCCGGAGGCTATGCTTATTGGAGATTTCTGAACGCTCCGTCTAAACCTCTTCCCCCTGCCACGCAAACGCCTGCAACGGAAGTTCCGCAGGCAACGTCTTCTGCAGCGCAGCCAATTCTAGGTCCTAAAAAAATACCGGTCTTTTTGGATTTTGCGTCGAGCCCGCTTCCTGCAAAGGTTTCCATGGAAGGGAAAGATTATGGGCTTGCCCCCGTTAAGGTGAACGTCGAACTCGAGGTCGGCAAGACATACACGGCGCAGGCGGCATTTACGCTGGAAGATATGCAGGACACGCGCCTCGTTACCGATACGTTCACGGTCGATCAGAACGCAACCATCATTCCGATTCTTTTTAAAGGGCCCATCGGCATCATAAAGGTGACTAACATTCCAAGGGACGTGCAGCTTTATGTGGAAGGTTATTATGCCGAAGAGCCTTTCAAACCGCATACCGCAAAGCTAACGAACGTAACGTTCGGCAAGCCGGTCTATGTCCCGTTCGGCAAATATTCCATCGAACTCCGCCAGCCCAAGCAGCTTGGCGAATCGAATCAGTACATAGAAGATATCCGCTACAAACGCGAAGTTCAGATCGGCGTGGATAATCCGCTCTTCGAACTTGCGGTGAGCGACGAAGACCTGCAGACGTTCCCGGTCGAAATACGTTCCGTGCCAGATAAGGCGGATGTTTTCATGGATGGCAAGATGGTCGGGCAGACGCCGTACAAAGGGATATTCCCGCTTGGCGAACATTCCATGGCGTTGCGTAAAGACGGCTACTTCGAACATACGCAGCAGTTGAAGATGGATATAGACACGCTATATCAGGTTGAAGTGCCGCTCAAGACCACCGTTGCAGGCCAGTTCGTGAACGCCGGCAAGGCCCTTTTTAGCAAGGGTTTGTATAAAGAAGCCGTCGCCCAACTTGCGGAGTCGTTCAAGAACTCTCCATCTGCCAACGAAACGGCGGAAGCGCAGTATATGCTTGGTATGTGCTATTTAAGGTTGAACGATGCCGCAACGGCGCTTTCTTATTTTGAACAGGCGAGAGTCAGCCCCGATTATCAGTATCCATCGATGTTAGGGCTTGCGAGCATTTACGGTTCTTCCGGCGATATGGCGAAGTCTCTTTCGCTCCTGGTCGAGGTTATGCTGAAGGCGCAAGACGAGGAAGTGAAACACGAAGCGAACAGCGTCTTTAAACAAATATCGCCGCTTCGCTCCGTCATGTATATATATACGGACCCAGTCGGCGCCGATGTTACCGTGAACGACAAGCCGATGCAGGTAAAGACACCTATGATACTCCACGATCTAGGGCTTGGTAACTATAAGATAAGGGTAACGAAGGACGGATATCAAATGCAGGAATTGAACATTAGCATGTCGATCGCGGAGTTCAATCCTATAATAATCAAGTTGAAACCGGTCGAAGAGTAAAGTATAAATGAATTACCTCTCTTTATAAAGGAGAGGGATTCGGAGGATAAAATGTTGGAACAACGTCAAACAGAAAAAGGAACGGTTATAAGTGCTGGATATCCGGCGATCGAAAAGTTAATAGACACGGAAGATTTTAGCGTGGTTAACGATGTCTTCGAAAAGGCCTATAACGACCTATCGGGGCAATCGAAGATAAAAAGAGGCCTAAAAAAGAGCCGCGAGGCAAAAAAAGGCATGTTGGCGATCGAATTAACCATGAATCTTTTCAAGGAGTTACTTGAGATCAAGTACAAGATCCAGGAAATGCTGAAACGGACCCAAAAGAAAGTTTAACATACTAGCAACTTTAGCATGCCGCCCTACCGATAATATTAGTGAAGGGCGGAGGTAAAAAAATATGACAGCTTCAACTAGTCCAAATAAAAGATTAGAAACCATTACACCGCAGAAGAGTATGGGCGGCAAGTCGCAATCGGGCCCGGTCGGAAGTAATTTCGATTCCTTCCTAGGCGCGGTCGATGCGATGTCCCCAATGGGCGAGCAGCTAACGTACCAGGCGAGCGGCAGCTCTAACGCCGCGGCTGTGCTTCACGGTGCATTTTCAGGAGTTACGGGAGCTGCGGCCGCATATGGTGCAGGGCCTGCAAGTACCATGGGAGTTAATCCCGGCGCGGGCGGTTTCGGTACCGGCGGTTTTGGATTAAGCTCTCTTTCCACCACACCAGGCATTATGGGCGTTGGTTCTTCAAGCACTTTGAGCGGATTTACAGGAGTTGGTTACAAGGCGGATGGAATATCTACAGGTGTTTCAGATACGCAGATCGCTGGCAGTGGGGCGACGGCGCTATCTACCTCCGATCTTTTGAACTCGATGAACGTAAATAACTTACAATTATTGGAACTGCAGGCGGTAATGCAATCCAATATGCAAGGTTGGAACACGAAGTCTAACATATTGTCGGCCGATCACCGCGCACGTATGTCGATGATCGAAAAATTCACAGCACGTTAATAATTAAGTGCGGGAATTGTAAAAGGGGGTATGGGAATGGAACGGGAACACTTGGGCCTCATGATGGAGGCCGGTTATGTCTATCTTGGTATGCAGCGGTTCAAAGAGGCGCGCGATGTCTTTGAGGGAGTGGCATCGCTGGCAGCCGATAGCGAGATACCGCTAGTTGCAATAGGTTCGGTTGATTTCTGCCAGGGAAAATTCACCAACGCGATCCGCCGTTATAAAAAAGCCTTAAAGCTCAACCCTGAAAGCTCTTACGCCATGGCATATATGGGCGAGGCGCTTTTCTTTATGGGCAAGAAGGCGGAAGCAATGAAACAGCTCGAAGCGGTTGCGAAGTTAGAGCCGGGTGGAAAGGCGGCAGATTTTGCAATGGCGCTTCTTGATGCGATCAAGAAAGGTTTTACTCCGCAGTCGCTTTCGGGAGTAGATGAGGTAAAGGAATATGTGAAGAAGAAAGAGGCTGAAGCGAAAGGTAAAAAGTAAAAATGAAAAAAGATATCATAGTATTGTTCATCGTTCTTTGCGTCGTGGGATGCCGTAAAGTCGACCTTTACCACGGGCTGACCGAAGAAGAGGCGAACGACATGCTTGTCGTCCTTCATCAAGAAGGAATAGCCGCCACGAAGCTCAAAGAGGTTAAGCAGCAAGAGACAGTGTGGACGGTGCAGGTCGATCCGAGTAAAATATCGGAAGCGCAGCGCATCTTGGTCGATCATAATCTCCCTCGTAAAAAATCGCCAGGGCTCTCTGAAGTATATAAAGAGAAAGGCCTGATACCTACGCCAGACGAGCAAAAGGCGCGTTATTTGCTTGCGCTTAAAGGCGATATAATAAATTCGCTGATGAAGATCCCGGACGTTGTCGATGCCGATGTTGTATTGAACATTCCAAGCCCCGACGAATTTCCAGGCCCTAACGCGAAGGAAAAACGCCCAACGGCTTCTGTTATTGTTAAGGTAAGGCCACCGGACGTCGGCCAGGAGGCCATTTCAGAGGCGAAGATCCAACAGCACGTAGCGAATACGGTCGATAACCTGAACCCGCGCGATGTCTCCGTCATTATAACATATATAACGCCGCCGAAACATGGGCTTCTCCCGGGCCAATCTCTCATATTGCCGAGCGCCACCGAAAACCAGAGGCAGAACTTGGAAGAAAAACCCGTTACGCGCATCGCAGGCCTAGAAGTGGTGGGCGAAAGCAACGGCAAGCTCAAAATATATCTTGCCATATTCTTCCTGATCTTGGCTATCTTGGCGATCGTACTAGTGTTTACGGTCATTAAGGCGAGCCGCATGCGCCATGAATTGCAGGACTATAAAGGCGGCGATGCAAAGCTTATCGAAGGCAAGATAGTTGACGACAGGCCGAGGCTTGGCGACGGAAGATGATTTTTCTTAAAACTAGCAACTTTTGGTTACCTCTTCGCCGATAATATAGATAGAGGTAAGCATTTATGGACTTTACACCGATCAGACCAGATATGGTCAAATACGAGATGCGAATGGTCTCTGGCGACGATCCGTTCGCGGTGGCGCAAAAGCAGCCCGGTCTTTTTGGACGTTTTCTGTCAGGTATCGGTAATTTCTTTGGCGCAGTTGCAGCGCCTATGTCGCTCATCTTTCCCCCTGCAGCTATCGGCGCCGCTGGCATGTACGGCATCGGCCAGATAGGCCAGCAGATGCAGCAAAAGGCATATATGAAGCAGATGCAGAATATGCCGGGGCAGCAGCCTATTTCGTACCCAGGGCTTGATTTCTCTAATCCGGACCCAAGCGGCTTTAAGCCGGTAGGTGACTTCGGAACGGGGGCATCGGCAAATCAAAATCAAATAATGGATGTTCTTTTTGCACGTGGTGATGCGATGTTAGATAGCGCTCACAAGGTATAAATATGGTCAACACCGGAAAAATTCAAAGGCCTATTGTTTCGATCAATCCGCAGGAGCTGGCGCAGCGAATAGCCACCGAAGGTGGACTAAAAGGGATACTAGATAAAGCTATAGAATCTTCTTCGAACGAATACCGTTCTACATATAAGAAGCTGCTGGAATCCAAAAGAAATCCATTCAAAAAAGGCGTTAAAAGGTTTCAGGCGACAGAGGCCGACACAATAAGTTTTCTCGAAGAGGTGTACCAGAATATTCCGTCATTCTTTAAAAAGATGATCGACGATGCGGTGGAAGAACAGGCAGAGATGAACGGCCTTTCGCAAAAGCATAAAGACGAACTACGCCGCGAACTCGCCAACGTTATCGATCAAGAACTACGCCTTAAAGGGAAGTTCGCTTAATTATTCCTAATAATTTCATTTTTTAGCAACTTTGGGTTACCCGTGCGCCGATAATATATACAAAAGGAGATAAAGATGACAGATCCCCAAACAAAAGTCGGTAATAATCCCACGCCAGCAGCGATAGTTGCAGAATACTTAGGTGTAGCCTCCGAAGAGGCAGCCGGATTTACATTTAGAGTGCCTAAAGACGTGGAAGGTTCTGGTTCTAATTCTAGTGAAACCATTTATCATGATGAGTTGCAATTGGTTGGATCTGTATCAGGTGAAGTTGAGGGTGAGCGGCAATGCGATTCTTATATGATCATTCCGCTGAACTCTGAATCCAAGTCTTTATCCTTTCCTTTCGAAACAGCATCTGAATCCTTTACTAATTTTAAGCGAACGCAGTGTAAGCAGTCCCCAATAGCCGTGGATATGGAGAAGTATCGCGTAGCCCTGGGAGCCCTCAAAAAGGCAGGATACGGCAACATTGCGGAAGTAAAACTTTCGCCTATTGAAAACGCAAAGTCATTGGCACTAGCTGCCCAGATTAGGGAAGCGGATAGTAAATCCATCACGGTAGGAGACAAGGTGGAAATGAAGTACTCTTATAAGGGCGAGCCATACACAGTGAAGGGCATTGTAGAGGAGATGCATGATATTCCGAACGGTGAACGATATATTATGCTGCTCTTGGAGAACGGCAAACGCACAGAAATAAGACAGATAGCCGACCGGTGGTCATTTGGTGGTGTTTATCTGGAAAGCTTTAGAGAAATCGCTAAGTAAAGGGACTAATATGACAGATTTTTTAATTGCGGGACAAGGGGTTGATGGTAGGGCGGCTGAAGCGCTTCAGCGTCTCAAGGATACGCAGAATTTTGACAAAGAATTGGGCGATGGGAAAGTTGATTCGGTGGATGAAGCGAACGAGTTGCTCGACGGCCTTCATTATACTGGCTATGACGGTAAAGCGGTCAATACATCAAATGGCATTTTAGACCCGCATGACATTGATCAGCGTGAATATGATAAGAATAAAAGAGCGAGGTTTGAGGAAGATATTGTAGCCCTGCATTCTGAATTTAAAAAACGATTTTCAAGTGATAGTAGTAAACTTGTACCGATATCGTATTTTGTAACAAACAAGCCTACGCCCGCCGATAAAAATGAGCCCGCAAGCCAAACAGTAAATGATTTAGATAAAATAGTTTCCAATCCCGATAGTCTAAAACAATTTAGTGATACTTCCTTGAAAGGACTATATGATGCATACGATCATGTCGTAACAGCTCGAAAGATTACGGAGCAGCCGAACGCAATCTCTTCGGCAGAGCAACAACTTAAAACGTTTGATCCAAAATTAAAGACATTAGTAGAGGGCGAAGTGTTAAGGCGAACTATGTCAACCGAAGAAGGTAAGAATTTAATAGAAGGTTCTACCAAACTATTTTCAGGTGCGGCAGTTTCGATAAAGGCCCTTCAAAGTGGTTCTGACGGAGAAAACTTCAGCAATGTGACATTAACAATTAAAACTGCCGATGGTAAGGTTATCGACGGTATTGTCCCTTACGAAGTCCATGATAACACTGGGAGTTATGCAATTGCATATGAAGGAAAGGAATATTTGGTGCCTAACGATATTGTATCTTATTGCGAAAGTAAGATCTATTCGGTATTTGATGATGAAAAAAAGGCAGGTTTCCGCGGTGATACGGGAAGTGTTTTTAGCTACAAGATGCCTAAGTATGCGCACAAATTCGGACAATACAGTAACAGCGATTTTTCAATGCATATTCTAAGATCATTTTAAGAATCGAGCCTTTACTTCAAATATATCTTCGTAATAAAAATATTTTATTTTTTTAGCAACTTTGGGTTAGCTGCCAGCCGATAATATCTACAGATACGAAATGTAAACCAAACAACGAAAGGAGTATTTTATGGCAGATTTCGATGTGAGATCAACAGGAACACCGGATATTTTAAACACCACATACACATCTACAACAGATATTGCGGGAGGTGGAAACACTATACAAAGTAATAGCTGTAGTGTGGTAGGCTCGGGCGTGGATCAAGCAACGCTGGCGGCAGATTCAAAGAAGAACCTCGAGGCCGGTATGCAGGAAGTTTGCGGTCGTGATTCTAAACCAGAAGTTGTGTTAAGTGGTAAATCTCCAGATGGCGATGCTCCTCTTAAAGTTATAGGAGAAGATAGAAGAACATGCCAAGTTTCGTCAGCACTCTTTAAGTGCGTTCCTCTTGATGGCGCGGAACGTGGTGTCAGATCAGCAGGGGGGCCGGCGGTACCAGCTGCTGATAGCGCTAATCTCATAAACCAAATAGAGACTCTAGCTGCTGATCGCGCTGATCAAATGATAACGCTGAAGGCTGGAGCGCTTCGTGATGCAACGAGTTATGGAGATAAGCGTGATGCGTTGATGGCGGCGACAGGCTCGGTTACAACGAAACCTGAAGCCGCGCCTGTTGAATCACAGGGTGGAGCAGCATGGCCCCGCGAACTTGATATAATAATCCCAATTCCTTGAATGAAGTAATATGGTATATTTAAAGGGCGAGGAATTAAAACCTCGCCCTTTTTCTTTTTTCCAACGTAACAACTTTTCAGGGAAAATTTGCCTAACAATTGAGGAATTAACTCCCCAATGCCATCGCGAAGCGAGGGAGGTCGGAAGTCGGAGGTCGGAAGTCGGAAGTTAGATAACCCCTTAAATAATCAACGTTTTTGCTATCTCGCTATCTCACAATCTCACTATCTCACCAACTGGCATAAATACTGCAATTGCGTCAAGTGGGGGTAAACTTACTATGGCAAAGCTAGCTATAAAACCGAAGGCTAAAGAGACAGGCGAACTGGCAAAGAAAAAATTGCTGGCTGCTAGAAAAGCGGCCGTCGCGCGGATGGCTAGAAAGAAAGAGATCGAAGACCTGAAGAAGCGCGATCAGATAATAGAACAGTATATGCCTTACGCCGCATCTATTGCCAACCGTGTTGCAAAATCGCTTTCGCTCTCCGGCGAATATGACGATATTTTGTGCGGTGCGAGGCTTGGTCTTTTAGAAGCTGCCAAGCGTTTTAACGATGCGCAGAACGTCGATTTCCGCACATTTGCTTATTACCGTATAAAAGGCGCTATATATGACGGCCTGCGCAAATCGGGCTGGCTTCCACGGTCGGTCTATGCCCGCCTGAAATTTGAAGAAGCATCGAACGAATATTTACAGTTCATGTCCGAATCCGGGCGCACAACGTCGGTCGAACCGGTCAATACGGAATCGGAGATGTCAAATACGGTCAACACGTTGGCTTCCATTTACGTTATTTCCCTGGACGCTAACGAAGATATAGATGTCGAAGATACATCTCAAGAAGAGTTGGAGAAGCGCGCGGAGTTCCATCAGGTCCGCACGCATATGCGCGAAGCGATATCTAGCCTGCCTCCAAAGGAAAAGCAGCTTATCATGATGTATTATTTTCAGAATCGAACGCTCGAAGAGGCTGGCGAAAAGTTAGGACTTTCAAAGTCTTGGGTTTCGCGCCTTCACGCGAGGGCGCTGGAGCTGTTGTTTAAGAGGATAAGGGTGCTAGCTGGAAAAGATGCAGATGGGGGAGAGATCACAACCGAAAAGCCCAAGGAGCTATAATTATGGACGCCATTTTAGGAAAACTTGCAACGTCGGCAATTCAACAGGCCGCAAAGGACTCGGTAAAATCGGCCGCGCAGCCGGTAGATGGCGGCGAATCGCCGTTCAAGAAGATGCTAGATACCATGAACGGCGGAAGTGACGGGACTGAAATGGCAAAGTCGATGGGGGTGGGCAATGATTCCGGCATAGGCACCAACAGCAATATGGGCGTCATCTCCGCCGAAGGCATCAACGTTAACCCGGCCGAACTAAAAGTGGGCCTTGAACAACCGAAGGGCGCCGAAAAAGTTGTCGATATGCTTTCAGAGGTGAATAAAGGACAGATGCAGATGGACAATCTAGTGAACGAGATATTATATAGCGGAAAGAAATTCTCCAATCAGGAACTGCTTGCGATACAAGCGCATGTGTTCCATTTTGCACAGATGACCGAACTAACGGTTAAGGTCGCGGAACAGGGCGTCGGATCTGTTAAGACGGTACTGAACACGCAGATACAGTAATGGCCAGCAAAACGGGGAGAAATAAAATATAATGAATAGCGGACTCGAAAAACATAGCCAGACAGATGTCGTCAAAATGCTGATACTCGCGTTTGGCGCGGAAGAGATCGCTAAATTCGGGCCGAAGAGCGAAGAAAAGGAATATCTAAAAAAAGCCGAAGGCGCGGTTTCCAAAGACGAGTCGCTTTCATCTATAAAGGCCGATATTCACGCCGAGAGCGACGAGCTTTCCGACCTCTCCGATATTCATCCGGCATGGATAGTTAAGGCGCTCGAGAACGAAACGCCAAAGATCATAGGCATAATACTACGCTGGCTTCCTTCCGGCCACGTTCGGTACATATTGGAACATTTGCCGAAGCGAGTAAAAATGTCGCTGCCGAAGCTGGTCGAATCGTTCGCGGTACCGACCGAAATACTTAGGCTCATTAAGAACGGCTTCGAACGCAAATTTCAGATCCCGAAACGAAACGGCGCCGGCGGTATCAAGTCGTTTCAGGATATTGGTTTTTTAAAACCCGAAAGCATTGCGACGCTATTTTGCGATCTTGGCGTCCACGAGCTTGCAATGGCGTTTCAAAATGTCGAAATGTCGGGCGTTAGGGTTCTGCTTAACAGGATGAACGTTACCTCTGCGCGGCTTTTGCAGCAGAGGATGAAAAGTGTCGTCGATGCGAGCGCTTCGCTCTTAAAAGATGCGCGTTATACCATCTTGGAAGTTCCGCTAGACCAGGAAGATATGGACAAGCTGCTGGTCGAAGTCGGTATCGCCGCATTTTCCAAGGCGATGAAGAACTCGGAGCTTTACAATCAGGTCCAGCTGAAGCTGGATCCTATCATGTCGTATGTCTTAAAGCGTTACGTCGACCAGCATGTCGGCGTAAACAAACTTGCCGAACAGAGGCAGGCGCTTATCTTGGAAAGGGTGTCACTTCTTTTGAGAGCGGGGGAGATAGAATAAGATTAATCTGGAAAGATCGCTGCGGATAATGTAAAGTGAACCCTGACCATGACTAAAATTATCAAAAAAACCGATGTAAAGAATAAGGCCGAGCTTTCCACCCATCTACCTGTCACCAATGTAATGCCGATAGAGACGGGCGGTGTGCTCAATAAAAAAACGCTGGATGCCAAGGACAAAGCCCAAGCCATTATAGACGAAGCAATTGGCGAAGCG
>CAIPVD010000375.1 GCA_903868375.1 uncultured delta proteobacterium | reverse complement strand
TGGCCGGCGCTTCTGGCGGAGCGAAGGTGATGGGCGCGCCGATTGTCGGTGCCACACCTGCATTGGTAAGCGCCGGAAGTATCGGCGTCATTCCCGTTAATCCAAATTGTGTTCCAACTGTTGCCATAATTAGTTCAATAACGCGTCGAGCGATATTTTAATGGTTGCCTCTGTGCCGCTGCCAGCTTCAGATGTTACTTCCAACTCTCCGCCTAACTCCCTGATTAAATTTACGACCACCTGCGAGCCCTTGCCATGACTTTCAATTCCGCGCGCTATCGCATCTTGATCGGCTGCTGCCTTTCCAGATAGATATTCTGCAAGTTTCTCGCTCGTCATCCCTATACCATTGTCCTTTATCTTAATGACCAAATAGCCATCATCTGTAAGTCGCGCAGTGTACCAGACCTTTCTTTCGCCCTTTGGTAGTGCGGGATTGTGATATCTAATGGCGTTGCTGATCATGTTGGTCAAAATTCTGACAAGTTTTCTAGATTTTATTTTAAGAAGTTCTAAGTCGGAAATATCTGTGGGGATATCCGATGAGTTTTTTAAAGCCACCCCAGATCTGACAGACTTGTTGCGGCTTCGATGCATCGGACTATCGATCACGCTTTGTAGTCTTCTCGAAATCAAAAATCCTTTCACATTTATTGGCAGGCCCACGCTTATGGAATTTAAGGCGTCTTCGTTTTCTCTTATTATATTGTCGATCGAGGATCTGGCGTCATGCACCTCCAAGCCGATCTGGTCGTTCTCATCTACAGAGAACGCTTTTTCTAATTTGTTCATTGCCCGCAACAAACGTATTAATCGGACGGCGATGGCTACGGCATCTTCTGTTGCGGCTTTGTACCGTTCAAGCTCCACCACCTGCCCGTCCATTGCCAGTAGCTCTTTTCGATGAGATAATAAGTGTGAATCAAGTTCATCCTGGAGCTCCGATAACATATCTACTATTTGCTGTGCCGACATCTCTTTTGGTATAAGTGCCGCAGTTTCGGGAGAAACGTACGGCTCTTTTAATAATATATAACCACCATCTGCTTTCGGATGAAGATATATTAATTCTCTTGCCATGACGACATTTGCCGCTTCAAGGTCTATGGGCAAATGTGTAAGGTGCGAAAGTATATAAGCAAGGATCGCCGAGGATGTTTGTTGTATCAGATTGATATATTCGTTTGCTTCGTTCGAGCTTATACCAAAGCAAACTAGACCTTCTCTAATTCGTTCTAAAAGGTAGGTTTCTATTCCTTTGGAGTTTTCCAGGGATTTTCCGGCGGGCGGCAATATCAATTTAAAACCATCTTCAGTTGTTTCGATCAAGCCGCCTGTGTTCGTTACTATCTCCGGGGTTATGGTATCCACAACCCACGATGGAGATATTCCAAAATATAGATGTCCGTCAAAAGTCGCTATTGAGATCACAATATCTTTGCGGCCCTTTTTGTCGCTTGGAAGCTGATCGATAAAATGTTTGACGGACGAAACTACTATTGTTCTTATTCGTTCTGCATCTAAAAAAGAAATGCCGATACCTTTTGTTGCGGCCCTGCTGTGGTCAGAAACTATTTCGACCCTCTTAACAGCGGCCACCACTCTTGCTTCTTTGACGATATCCGCTATGACGGAGGTAAGCGCTAAAGGTTCAGCTGCTGCCTTAAGATCATTCGCGCTATCAGCGAAGAGCTTATTTGTACGCCGCGCTTGTGATGGTGCGGGGCGCTGTTCGACCGTGCCATCTTCGTAATAATATGTGGCCGGCGCTTCTGGCGGAGCGAAGGTGATGGGCGCGCCGATTGTCGGTGCCACACCTGCATTGGTAAGCGCCGGAAGTATCGGCGTCATTCCCGTTAATCCAAATTGTGTTCCAACTGTTGCCA
>CAIPVD010000374.1 GCA_903868375.1 uncultured delta proteobacterium | reverse complement strand
TTGGTAAAAAAGATTTCGCCGGGCTTCTTACCATGCTTGCCGAAAGAGGGCTGGCTATAGATGATCCAGTTGCCCCAGGAAAGTGCCTCGACATCCTTATATCGTTAAAAGAAGTTTCACCTTTGGAAGTTGATGAAAAGATCGCTTGGTTATGGGGGAAGATCGAGGCGCGAATAAAATCGTTTAATGTCGAGCGTGACTTAAGGATTGCCGGACAATATGCAACCCTGCTCCAGGAACATGTTGGCGAGCCACCACTGGAATTTCAGCGAAATGTTTTAAAACAGCTACTCAACGTATATCAGGGGGTTACCCGCAGCCCTCTTGACGCTACCACCAATCCGACGGAAGCGATCGAAAAAATGACGGAGGAGTTTGTCCGAAATTTTGAAGGAGTTGGTTTTAGCCCCTCTACAATGAATTATTTTGCTGCGGCACAGCTCTTCGTGCCTGCAATTGCGAGACAATTGGTAGAATTAGAAGGAAGAATGGAACGAAAGGCCCAAGCCGAAGGTTACGATCAAGATTTAATATCGTTCCGCAAGAGATTAGCCGATTTCGGCCGCGGACATGAAATGACCAAGCTTGCCGCTGCCGTACGTGAAGCATCTCCTGCACAGCCATTGTCGGCTGGCGATAAGAGTGCTGCACTTCTTAAATATGAAGAAGCGATGCGCCATTACAAAGAAGGCGATTTGGAAAAATCCATTTGGGCGGTCCTTGAGGCAAACGAGGCGTTTGGAGAACCTTCGTTCGAGTTCCAGCGCAACATGATTCTAGCACTGCTCTCCGCCGACTTGGCACACGGCCTGCTCGATGATATCTTGTCAAAACCCGCTACCGAGGAAACTCTTCGTGAAATGTTTCGTGCAATTACAACGAGTGCAAAGCAAGATGCGGTCCGTTTTCACAAAATATTGGTTGCGGCAAGTTTCTATTCGCCGGTATTTTCAAGGCTGTTATCTGGTTACGAAGATAACATAACGAAAAGCGCCAGAGAAGGCCAGAACCGCGCCGATATCGAAGCCCTTCATTCGTTAAGATCGCGTCAGTCGGAATTTAACGGCATGGTTGAAAAGGCGTTCGAACCTGCAAAGCCGTTATATCCAAAGTGGTATGTAGCTCCCGGCGCTCCAAGTCCGCTGGAATTTAACGCGCTTAAGGCGGCGATAGAGAGAACTTTTGGTGCAGCACCTAAAGATGGTTGGGATTTTACGGCATTCTTTTCAGGTAAAATGGATGTTCCAACAACGATAGGCCACATAAAAGATGAAGCGGTGAGGATAATAAATGAGCGCAAGGCTTTAGATAAGAACCCAGCTCTTCAACTATTGATCGCAGAAAGAGTTAGGATCCCTTGTGCCGATGAAGAGCTCTTACGCATTGAGAAATTCTTTTTTAGCCGCAGAGACAGGGATGTGGTGGCTCGTGTATTGATAGATCTGGCGATAGGAAGAGATGATGCAACAATGCTAGCAAAGGCGTTCGGTGAATGGGAAGATCTTTATTGGCTGGTGGCGCCTCTCGAAGATATGGTTAGAAAAGACACTCCCGGCTTAGATAAGTTGTTAGAGGCGGTCGCAGGCCCCGCAGGAAAAAATAACGCAGGGTGGAAAGCTGCATTTGGATCGTCCCAAAGATTTGGAAGAGATGCTGGAGAAAAGGTTAGGGTATTACAGAACCGTTTACAGATAATTAGGCTAAGGAGATTGGGTGAAGATACGGACCGTCTGATAGCCGATCTAAGCGGTGCAGCGGCCAGCGCAAGAACAGCGGGAGCAGCCGCACCCGTGGTGGCTGGCGCAGCCCCTGCAACGGAAGAAAGAGTTACCCCAGCACAGCTTTCTCTGGATATACCACATGTCGGGCCAGCTCCGACGCTAGCAAAGCCGGTGGCCCCTGCGCCTACTCCGGTTGCGACAGTCACAGCCGCGCCCGCTGCAGTAGCAGCAGGTGCTAGTTACAATTATGCCGCGAGACCGGCCGAAACGACAAAGATACTCGTAAGAGAGATAGGTAAGATGTTTGGTGATATTGGCGTCGATATGCCGCGCATGCTTCAGCAGGCGCTCGAAACGCGAAGCAACGATCAGATAATCCGTGCACTAGTTAAGGCTTGCGAAGATAAAGACCATTCCGATGTGGCATATTCTGCGGCAACCGTCGTTGCTAGATGCTATTCCATGTTGATAGGTAGCGAGCGTGTAAGGCGTAATGCCCAGCTGGCATATGATGGTGGTGGCCGCCGCCGTGAATCGTTTGGCGATATCTCCAGGCGAAATGATAATTATGCAAGAGCGATACAGCGCGAACTGGAAGATGCGATACGTATCGTTCCTGCTGCCACTGTTCCAGCGCAAGGCGCCGTATCATTAAAGACGATAGAGCTGGCGCCAGGAGAGATGGAGCTTGTTAAAGGCAGTGCCATGACGCTTTCTGCCGATGCGCGCAGGTTGCCTTCATATATAGAGTGGGCTGTTAAAGGTGGAAAATTCAAGATAGGCGATGAAACTATAGAATCGATACAGCGAATAGTAAAGTTGGCGGAGGATGGTAATAAAGAGGCTGGAGATTTTATCGCAGGGAAAGGCGTTGCTATAATGGCTGGCGCTGTCTCTGATTCCCATTTTGCCGTGTTCTTCCCGCTTATCTGGTGCGCCTTCTTTAGCCCAAGAAATGATGTAAGGGCCGCCGCACAAAAGGCGATGAGCGAACTTAACTTCAAGATGCAAGATGGCATTATTAATCATTTTAAGCGCGGTGGGCATGATGCCGCACGGCTTGTCGTTAAATGCCTAGCGCAAGTTGAAAATCATTATGCCGGGGCATTAACGGCGGTGTTCAAGGTAGAAGACGAAAGAGCTGCAGCTGCAAGTAGGCCAGCGACGCCAGTTGCAACGCCTACGACAGGGGAAGATGAGGGTGGCCTTACCAAGGCACAGAAGGCAGAGCTTCTTGTTGCCACCATTAAGCAGTTGAATGGAGGTGTGGTTTACCCAGAGGTTCGGCAATTATTAGCAGATAATCATGTCAAGGCGGCAGTTGACAAACTTTATGACCTCGCATTTTTCCAGCAAAATCTAACAGCACTAAAAGCCATATTCATAGTTAGAGATCGTGTGAAGAGCGCGAACAAAGCCATTAAAAGGTTTAAAGATGAGGTTAAGGCGCTCAGTAGTCGTAATATGAGCAGGGATACGTTGCTTAATATGTTGTATGATCTAGAAGGCTGGGAGGCTAAAGGGACTGTCTAGCGTTTCCCGTGCGTAGCCGTGACGGTTGTGTAGATGCCACCGCGAACTCCGAAGCGCGCTTCTATCTCCATCCATCGTGGGGAGATCGCAGCAACGAAGTCGTTTAGCATCTTGTTCGTTACCGCTTCGTGGAATGCGCCTTCATTTCTGTACGACCAGAGATATAACTTCAAAGATTTAAGCTCGATGCAAAGTTTGTCGGGCGTGTAGTTGATCGTTATCTCGGCAAAGTCAGGTT
>CAIPVD010000373.1 GCA_903868375.1 uncultured delta proteobacterium | reverse complement strand
GCAGGAAAAGAAAGAAAAGATGTTCGCCGAGTAAGCCCCCGTCGTTCCCTAAAATCACGTTGACAATATCCGACTAATCTTATACGTCTATCCCCGTTTTCGTATCATTAATATAGCCCGCCTTCGCTTAGTAAGCTTCGGCGTGGCAAGGAGACAAAAATGCCAGTTACAACTTTTACAGTTAATCCATTAATGTCTGCATTTGCCACAAGTCCGGCTGCCTTTAGCGAAGCCTTGCTGGACCCGACAAACTTCAGAGTTTTTACAGATGTTCAAGGTGTAACATCGCTTTGTAGTGTAGCGAATACCTTTGGCAATGCGCTTCCATCTTCGGAGGAAGAAGAAGATATTAGGCTTGCACGCAATCGGTTGTTTTTTGCGCCATCATATAGAATACAAGATGAGGCGCTTGAGTTAGCAAAGAGTCTTAGCGCTCTTCATACCGGTTATTATGCCGTTGGCAGGCGTGCGGTGGTTGATAGAACTGAAAATGGTGAATTTACACCCTATGAAACTTTAGGGGCGGAAGGGCCCGTTAAAAACGTTGCTGCATTGGTCACTGCCGATGGCGGAAGGTTTACTACTCTGAAGATCGCGGGCTATAAGAGTGAAGACGAACTTGTTCAAGGATTAAGATTTAAAAGAACATCATTAGGCGATGAAGCAGCGCCTTTCGTGATTAGGGAATTGGGTAATTCGGAATTTGAATTTGTAACCCCCGCGCAATTGCAGGGAATATGGGAAAATGACAAGGAAGATGTTGAAAGAAGAAAGATGGCATTTAATGTTTGGTGCCATATGACACCGCCCACAACGGAGGTCGATTATAACGAACTGTTCGAACTTGCCACGAAAGGGAAATCTGAAGATCTAAGGCTCCTTGCGATGAATATTCTCGGCGATATGCTGCTAATGCTGGGTACGAGTCCTTTGCTCGATTTCATGCAGAATAAGATCATGGCGGCCATAAGGGCACCGGAAGGGATTGATGCGCGCGTAAAAGTCGGGCTGTTAGATCTTTACAATGGATTATTGGCAGCGTTTTCTCGCCGCGAATCGATATTTGCTTCGGCGATTATCGATGGCGCGCTTACGCTTTTGGATGTTGCCGCAGATGACAAAGAACCGGAAGCGGTTAGAATGATCGCCTATTCGTTCGGCATTTATGCAACAGAGGCGTGGGTGCCGGAGGGTGCAAGAATCGCCCGCGATTGGACAAGCTGGAAAGTTGAAACCGAAAAAGATCTGCATATGGCTGCGTTATTTGCACATCATTATGTTGGGCCAAATCGTGGCATCATTCCTGCGAGTTGGCAACAGTTCAATGCCGTTCTGCCGTTACTTAAGAGGAACGACCTAACTAAAGCCGATCGCGACCTTATTTGGAAGAGAATTGGCGATGGTCAGCCGTGGCTTGCGGTGGCCGCGTATAAAGCCTGCCGCGTTTGGCTCGAAAGAATATTTGAAAGGAGATAAAAATGTCAGCTACAACTTTTCCTGTCAGTACGGTAATGGCATCGTTTCTGCAAAGCCCGGCGGCTTTTACTGCTGCAGTTCAAAGTCCGGCCAATGCTAGTTTTTTCTTGGATGTTTCGCAAAGTGTCAATGGACTCAATGCCGCAGCGCGTGTTTTTAACGGGGCACTTCCGGTAGAAGAGCGTGGCCTTGCATTTCCTTTTTACACTGGGTTCGCTTCGGAAATTCAGCCTAAGGCGCTTACTATGGCAGAGAGTCTTGGTTCTATTCACACCGGTTATTATGCCGTCGGTAGGCGGGCTGTCCTAGATAGAATTACAGACGGAACATTTTATCCAGATAAAAAGTCTAGGGAAGCTAAGACGGAACGCGTTACACGTGCGCATCATTTAAACCACATGATAGCGCCAAATATCAGCGGTTCTCTAAGTGCATCTGCGCTTAGAGAAGGATTAAGATTTGAAAGGACTATGTCTGTTAGCGATATTCCAACTGCTTTAAAATGGTTCGATATTTCAGCGGACAAAGGCCCGATTCATATCCAGCTGGAACAAATATGGGTGGATGCGTTTAGATCTATTAATGATAGGCAGATGGCGCTTCGAACCTGGCATTATTATTTTTCTCATGATTGTGATTGGAAACCTAATCTTGACAGCTTGCTTGAAACGGCCATAAAGACAAGAGACGTGACATTTAGAGAAATGGCCGTGCAGGCCCTTGCTGAAAGTGTTCTACGTGAAACAGTTGAGTTCCAATTAGATTTTATGAATCGGATCGTAGGACTATTATCTAACAAGGAAATTTCTGACGATGTGAAGGTCGAACTTCTCAATCTTCACAATGGGCTGCTTTCACAGTTGAGCGAGACCGGCCTTCATGCCCAGCTAGCTAACGGTGCACTTACCGTTTTAGATGTCGCCGCAAACCCCAATATACCTGGAAATGTGCGTTTGGCTGCCGGAGCCTTTGGCCTTTTTGCCGTGGAAGCGTGGGTACCGAATGGCGCCAGGATAGGCCGCGACTGGACGAACTGGATGATCGGTAATGAAAAAGATCCGCATATGGCATATGCATTTGCAGACCATTATGTTCGTCCAATTGCTTATGCTTATGGTGAGATCCCGCCCTTAAAAATGCAGCAAATGGAAACGGGTTTGTTTGCACTTAGTAGTCGCGACTTAACTCAAGAAGACCGCGATAATCTTTGGAACAGGATGATCGCGAATCAACCTCTTTGGAACACGTCGTTGCTTTATGGTTATCTTTGGTTCGTGATGCCGAAATCCAAAAGGCCTAACCGCGTTGCTATCTCGTAGCCAGGTATTTCAAAAAGATATTCCGCGTTTCTTTCATTAGATGCTGTAACTCATTTTTTAGCGTGGCCTTGTCTTTAAATTTCAGCGAAGTGGCGATCCCTTCGAACTGCTCGTCGCTACAGTCGATCATGGAAAGGCTAGATGCCTTAAAGAGCCGCGACCTAGATATTAGCTGGCGGTAAAGCCCGCCCGCGCGGTTAAGCGCTATGAACTCATCGTCCGAAATAAATTTGGCGATTTGCAATTGGTGAAGCGCCGCCGCAAGCTTCTTTAGGCGCAATTTCTTATCTTTTACTCCATGTGTCAGTTGAAGAAAATGAACGATTGATTCGATGTCGGCAAGCCCGCCGGCGGAAAATTTTATGTCGATCTTTCCACTTAGCGGCTTATGCGCTTCGATAGAACGCTTGCGCAATGCAAGTATCTGCTCGGCCGTGTCGTGGGGAAGGGGCCTTTCAAATATTAGCTGTTCAAGTAGAATTGCGAGCCCGCTCTTAAGCCCGGCATCGCCAGCAACAGGACGCGAGCGAAGCAGTGCCTGCCTCTCCCAAAGGCTTGCCTCTCTTAAATGATATCGCTCGAACGCCTCAACCGAACTTACAAGCACACCCTGATTTCCGCTGGGGCGAAGTTCCATGTCTATATTGTAAGCCCTGCCGTAGCGCGTCGGCAGAGTTATAACGGATAGGGCGGTTTGCGCAACGCGTGTGAAAAATTCGTGGTTCGTTATTTTTTTTGCACCGTCTGTTTCTCCATCGCCAGAATAAATGAAGATAAGGTCCAGGTCGCTTCCGTAATCCATTTCGAACGTGCCAAGTTTCCCCATGCCTAATACCGCAATGCCTGCGGAGATGCCTTCAGCCGTCCTTGGCGTGCCATACGCCTTAGATATCTTGTGCATGCCGGCGTTAAGCGCCTCTTGAACGATCGTCTCTGCCAGGAAGGTAAGGCGTTCGGAAACGTCATCGAGCGATAGTTTGTCCGCCATGTCGAGCTCTTGAATGCGCTTCGATATATGGTTCTTGAACCATGGTATAGAATCGATGATCTCTTCCCAGTTATGGCAGGTTTCCAAATTGGCCTGGAACTCATCTGCGATCTCTAGTTTTTCGTAGCTAGTTTCGAAGAGCTCTGAAAAATATCTTTGAACTAATTTCCTGTAAGTATCAAGTTTATCAACTAGTTCCGCGCCGGAGCTAAAGCTTAATATCTTTGCAAGCGCTTCAACTTCATCCTTTGCTTTAGGTATCACATGTATCTGCCTGTCTTGCAAACCTTGAAGCACGTTCTCCGTTCGGCGGAGAAGCCGATATGCGTCTATTAAGTCGTCGTGCTTGTTTTTGGATATTAGCTTATGCTTTAGAAGGAGAGCAAGCGCCTCGAACGTGTTCGTTGTCCGCAGCTCTTCGAATTTGCCGCCATTAAGTAACTGCATTGCCTGAACGATGAACTCGAGTTCGCGTATGCCGCCGGGGCCAAGTTTTATATTTCGCCAGCCTTCGTCTTCGGCCGTTCTTTCCAGCGCAAGTTTACTTGCCCTTATTTTTTTGAGCGCGCCCACGTCGAGCGAACGCCTGTAAACGTAAGGGCGGACCCTGTTTATAAAGCCGTCGCCGATGGCGCGGTTGCCGGCAACGAAGCGCGCACGGATAAGCGCCTGCCGTTCCCATTCGTGAGCTTCGATCTCGTAATAGCGTTCAAGCGCGTCTATTGTGTTGACTAAATGCCCGTCTTTACCGCGTGGGCGCAGGTTGTTATCTACACGGAAGACGAAACCGTCCTCTGTTACTTCACTCAATAATTTTGTGAACCTGTGGGCGATCTTCGACGCCTTTTCAAAATCGCCTTCGAAGATATAGATAAGGTCAACGTCCGAGCTGTAATTAAGTTCTAGGCCGCCAAGTTTTCCTAATGCGATGATCGTAAATTCAGGTGGCGAATCTATTTCGGCGATTACAAGTTTTAGCGCTTTATCTATTAAGATGTCGGCCTTCTTGCTCCATTCGAACATGAGCATTTCGGTCGGCGCTTCCTGGCTAATCTCGCGTTCGAGTGTGCGAGCGAGCGCGTTCTTGCGGTAAAGCCGCAGCTCCTTCGCGCTATTTAGTTGATCGATGTTCATACGGTTCGTTTCCAGCAGGTCTTGTTAACAGAATAGGGGCACCCTTTGCAAGGAGGCTCTGGCCTTATCTCAAGATCTTTTTTGGCAATGCCGGCGATTATGTCCTTAAGTTCTTCCTCCGTCGATTTGAGTACGGCTTCATCGATCGTTAAGGGATGTTCGGTTGCATTCTTATCGCTCAAGAATAATAGCGTGACCTTGCCTTGTGTTTTTTTCAGGTGCCTTGCCGCAGCAAGTGCATATGTCCTTATCTGAAGGCCGTATTTGTTCAGGGCGGCACCTTCGTCGAGCGAGGTTCCTGTCTTAAAATCGACGATCTCCCACGTGCCATCGGGCTTGGTTATCAGCATGTCGAGCGTGCCCTTGATGAAATTACCGTTAAGGCTCATCATGAACGGCAGCTCGTGCCTTTGCCCCAGCATGATCTTGAACTCCGAACGTTTGTAGTTATCTATCTGCTTTTTTATCGTTTCTACTTCACGCGAAGTTATTTCTTCGATCTCCATTTCTACCCTTAATGCTTCGATGGCATCTTCAACGCTTGCAACCTGTTCCTTCGAATCCATTTCTATCAGCCGGTGAACGATGTCGCCGTGTATGTTTGCCGGCAGGCGGTCGTCCTTCTTGGCTGTGATCAGCCCCGACGGTGCCTTAAGGACATACTTCATGTTATATTCTTGCGGGCAGCGGGCGTAAGATTCGAGTTCGGAAACGGTGAAGGTTGTGCGGGCATTATGGAACCTAGGAACACAGGAACCTAGGAACGTTTGAAGGCGTGGCTGTGTGCCTGGGTTCCTGGGTTCCTGGGTTTGTGAAATGCCTGGCAATGCAACCCCAAGCATCTTTTCCTGCCACAGGCTCATGTTTTTTACATGAAGGTGTGCAGGAATAATAAGCCGCTTTTTTGCCCTCGTGAGCGCAACGTAAAGTAGCCGATCTTTTTCCAGTTCGTCCTCTTCTTTATTGTGATCGCTCAAGCTTTTGTAGAGTTCCGTTGCCGCGAATTCGCCTTCGGGATTATCTTCGGGCCGTAGTTTAAATGCGAGTTCCGGTTTGCCTCCCCGCGTGAAGCACCATTTTTTGCCTCGGTAGGGCAGGTCGCGAACGGAATCGGCGAGAATAACGTTGTCGAACTCAAGTCCCTTCGCTTGATGAATGGTCAGCAGCATTAGCTGGCCCGTGCCGGAAGATGGAAAATCCGCGATGCCGCCGGACGACGCGCGAATAGAGCTTAAGTATTCGATAAAATCGGTAAGCCCGATCGATTCGGTCGATTCCGCAGCCTTTGCTATGTCGATAAGCTTTTGAACGTTGTCGCTTCGCACTTCGCCTGCAATTTCGGCGATCAGTTCGGAAATGGATAGGTGTTCTTTTAATTCGTTCAAACGATCTAACGTTGCGGCCTGCGGCTCCTTGCAAATTGCTTTGTAGAAGAGTTCGGGATTAAGTTTCTTCCTGCCGTCTTTCCCGATGCCCTGACAATTGATGGATAGCTCGAACAGCCTTTCGTCGGAGATCCCAATATATGGCGAACGGACGAGGCCTAAGAGAGATACGGCGTCGCCGTTGTCGTTCAATACGCGAAGGGCGTTTAATATGTCGATGATGTCTTGCCGCTCCAAAAAGCCGCTGCCGCCGTGAACGACGTGGCCGATACCTTTTGCAGATAGCTCGCGCGAATAGATATCGACATTGTTCAGCGAATAGAAGAGGCATGCGGTATCGCCGTCGAGCGATGGCAGAATGCCGGCTATCGCCTTCGCCTCCTTCTCGCGCATAGTTTCTATGTTGTCGTCGTCGGTTGAACCAACTTCAACTACGAACGCCGATTCTGCAATGTGCTCTTTAGTTGGTACCAGCGCTTCGAACTTTGGAAAGAGGCCGTTTATATATTCCAGAATGTGCGGTGCCGAGCGGAAGTTTTCTTTGAGGTGGACGGTCTTAACGGCCGACGTGACCGCTTTTTCGAACTCGTGAACGTTGGCGCCTCTAAATCTGTAGATCGATTGCTTTGGGTCGCCGACGATCGTTAGGTGATTTTCTTTCGGGTTGTAGAGCAGGCCTACAAGTTCGGCTTGCGTATCGTTCACGTCTTGAAATTCATCGACCAATATGTAGCGGAACCTCTTTTGATATTTGGCCCGCAGTTCGCTCTTCGATAAAAGCTCTATCGCCCGGATCTCCAGATCTTGAAAGTCGAGGTCGATACCTTTAGCCGCGGCATAAGCAGCTTCGGCTTGTTCGAAGCAGAAGAGGGCTGCCTTGCGAAGTTCTGCCTCTCTGTCATTCCCGCTAAAATGGGAATCCAATTTATGTGCATGCCACCTATATCCCATCAGCTCTTCAACGCAGGCGATAGCGTCTTTGAATTCCAGCTCTTCGATAAGAAGTTCTGCAGTAGCGTTCTTTTCAGCCAGCAGGCGAAGCAGGGTTTCTTTAACGCTCTTGCGCGATAATATTCCGGCCGAATGTTCTTCTAACACGCTAAAATCTGGATCAAGTCCTATCTCCGGCGCATTTTCGCGAAGTATCCGTGAACAGAAAGAATGGAACGTGCCGATATTTGCCGTGGCTATCGTTAATTCATTTTCAGCGGCTTTGGATAGGCGGTTCTTAAGCTCGAGCGCCGCCTTGTCGGTGAACGTTATGGCAAGAATGCTATCGAGTTGAGCCAGCTTCTGCTCGATGAGATATGAAACACGTTCGATAAGCACGCGCGTCTTGCCGCTTCCGGCGCCCGCGGTGATAGCAAGGAACCGGTTCTTATCCTGGACCGCTTCGATCTGGTTTTTAGTCAACTCAAACATATTTTATTCCACCAACTCATCAACTTAGCAACTTGGTCAACTCATTAACTCAACCTGCACACATCCTTCCAATCGCAATAAGATTCGCACTTGTGCGGAGAACGCTCAAAACTTCCGCTCCTTATCTGTTCTACATACGCCTTTGCGGTAGCGAGGCCTATGCTTATCAACTCGTCCCATTCTTCTTTTGTGACGGTGAGCCTCGAAACCGTTTTTTCGCCGATGGAATGCGCCTTCAGATCCTTCCGAACGACGCCGCTCTTTCTCTTTCGCTCTTTAATTGAATAGAGGAACGCGGCGGCAGGTTCTTTATTAGTGTGTCGGCGCGCCATTTCTGAATATATTGGTATCTGCAGCTCGGTGCCGTTACGAATTCCGCTCTTTACAGATTCGATGGCGCCGGTCTTGTAGTCGATGACCGTAAATGTTTCGTCGTCTGCGTCGATTCGGTCTATCTTTCCCTTCATCCTTATGCCGGGGAAGAGATCTTCGTCGAACGCATATTCGCATTCTATTGGCACTTGCGTTGCTTTGCGTAAGAACTCGATCTCGGTCGTGACCACCGCCAAGGTAAGGCCAGTGGCGCGCTTTTTAAAGTGGGCGACCATGTCTTCGTTATATTTGCTGCAGATGTTTTGCGCGCACTTTTCAAATACGGCATCAACTACATTTTTGAGCGCTGCTTCGACTTCGGATAATTTCGCGGCATCTCCAAACGCGCTGATAAATAGGGCGCCGTGTTCCTTAAAAAATGTCTCAAGTATCTCATGAATAAGTGTGCCGCGGTCGTGAGGCTGGACCTCGGGCGTTATGTCTTCCGGCGGTTCGATGCCTAAAAGATATCGGCAGAAATAGACGAAAGGACAGTTGCCAAAGTCTTCTAACTTTGTGGCGCTAAATGATTGTTTCGCAAAATGATTTTGCAGAAGGCTTAATGCCTTGCTTGAAGTTAAGTTGGTGCCGCATGCCTGCTTTGCAATAGAGATCGGTTGAGCTTCGGTAGGAATTTTTTGCTGCGGGTATTTTAATATGAACGGCGATTCGACCGATTCCTTGCCGGATGTATTGTAAAGGTGGATGGTTATCGTCGTATCGTTTGAGTGCGCCAGCTTGAACTGTTTTAGATCATCCTTTATTACCGCATCGGCGGCGGGAAATATGGCGTTTATCCGTTCGTCTGCCTTCTGGCTTAATGTATCGGGTTCGGTAAAAAATCGAAGCGATGCCGGTGGCGATGGGAGATAACCGTCGTTCATGAATGGGATGAATGAGTGAGTTGTATCGTAAAGGCCGGCGTCGTCGAAGGATATGAACTTGAATGGTACGTCGTTTGGCAGCGCCGGCGGGGTCTTTAAATATTCGCGGACGATGTCTGCGAATTCTTCGCGTGTTAGCTCGGCTTTGTGATCTAGGGCATCGAATTCAAATTTAATCTCCGCAAGTTTTTGGTGGCATATGTCCGCGTAGGCAAGCGTCCTAGCTACGTTGTAGGGATACTTTTCGACGCGGGTGTCTTTCATTTGCGTTGCGATTGCGTCGTTTGCGAACGTGATGAATTTGCCTATGCCGACCTTTGTAGGAAGCTTTGAACTAGCGACGATTTTCAGAAGTATCTGAGAGGAGAGGGTTTCGAACGGGACGCTTTCGGAGAAATGCCCGGCGATGTCCCAGGCAGCTCCGCTTGTGCCTTTAAGATAGACGGCGATATGTTCTGGCGAAACGCCTTCTTTTAGAATGCGCGATATTTTATCGGCGATATAATTCGTTTCGCGGGCGGGCGAGCCTAACGCGAAAATTTGTGGCTCGATTTTCAGCTCTGGCTCTACCGTAAAGAATGTCGCATCGGCGAAGATTTGTTCCATGTACGGTTCGATCGACTGGAATCCGATCAGGAACTTCTTACCCAGGAACATAGGAACATAGGAACCCAGGAACGCCTCTTCTTCATCATGCCAGCCAAGTTCTTTAAGGCGGGCTTCGTATGCACGGTAACCCTTTAAAAGGTCGCCTTCTTTTGCGCCGCCACGTGTAGATAGAATGTGGTCCAGTTCGTCCGGAGTTATGCCGTTCATTTTGAGCTTGGAGATGGCGTTATAGCAGGTGTTAGCTACGCCGAAGGAAATTGTTTTGAAATATTTCGTACCGGCCGATATTAATGCCTGACGCAGGATATGTCTTTGCAACTGTCGGCTGATAATTGGCGCCTTTTGTGGCGCGACTTCCTTTAGGTAATCGCGAACGGTGAATACCTTCTTGCCGAGCAGGACGCCGGATGTGCTTTTGGAGGCGATTCGGCGGCTTATTTCGTCGGCCCAATGGGAATTGGGGACGATGGCTATTTCTTTGTCCTGGCTACGCAGAAAAAGGTCGATGGCCGCCTGATGTGAAGTGACCTGCAGAGTTTTAATTGCCATTGAACGCGTTTTAATGCGCGCGCAAACCATCTGTCAAGCTGGAACTGATGCGGTTTGGAACCCAGGAACCTAGGAACGTTCCTTCTGGCAGTCAGCGTATATCTTCATCAGGTCTTCATTGAACGAATTACCATTCATCACCGGCCGAAACTTGGAACCCTTTAGCCTGCTGGTCTTAATGTGTTTTATTAGCGCTGCAATCTTTGCAGACAATATCTTCAATCTTATGCCAAGTTCGTTAAGCACATCTGTACCAATATATCCCTGATCGAAGGCGATGTATAGTTGGCACCTCACTTCGCCGCAGGATGCCTTGGCGATATACAAGAACTGGCAAAATTCCTGGCTTCCATCTCGTTCGAAGCCTTCGGCAATGTTGGACATGATGGATACTGCTGCGCGTCTTATCTGATTTGCAAGCGCATAGTCTCTGCCAAACTCGATATTGTAGATCGCTTTCGTCGATTCCCGTGCCATTTGCCAGATTACCAATTCTTCGAATTTTTTGACCATATGACGTTCCTATGTTCCTATGTGTCTGTGTTCCTGTGCGACTGCCAGATGGCCCAACAGCCCAGGAACCCAGGCACGTCTTAATAAATCTCCCTATCCAGTCCCCTGTACTGAGCCGCTTCTAGCAAATGCTCCGTTGTAATCTGTTCCTTGCCTTCAATATCGGCGATCGTTCTCGAAACTCGGATGATTCGGTCATAAGCCCTTGCCGATAGGTTCATCTTGTCTATAAGTTTTCCCAGAAACGCAACTCCTGCGCTATCGAGCCTGCAAAATTCCTTCAGCTCGCGAACTCCAAGCTGGCTGTTATATTTGATACGCTTATTCTTGTATCTTTCGCTTTGCCTCTTTCGTGCAGCTAACACGCGGCTCCTTATCACCTGCGAAGCTTCGCCAACCTCGGAACTTTGAAGGTGCGCGGTGGTAACTGGCGGAACCGAAACTTGCAGGTCGATGCGGTCCAGTAGCGGGCCGGAAAGTTTTCGGCGATATCTTTGTATCTCGCCAATTCCGCAGATGCACGGCTTTGTCGGATGGCCAAAATATCCGCACTTGCACGGGTTCATCGCACCTACGAACATGAAGCGTGCGGGGTAGGTGAGCGAACTCCCTGAACGGCAAATGTGAACTCGCGCGCTTTCAAGCGGCTGGCGCAGCGATTCTATCACATCTTTTCTAAATTCCGGCAGCTCATCCATGAACAGAACGCCGTTGTGCGCGAGCGAAATTTCGCCAGGTTTTGGTATGCCGCATCCGCCGCCGACGAGCCCCGCGTAAGATGCCGAATGATGCGGCGCGCGAAACGGGCGCACGGTGATGAGCGGTTCTTCACGGTTGATGAGCCCAAACAGGCTGTAGATGCGTGTTGCCTCGAGTGCTTCTTCGTAATCGAGCGGCGGCAAAATGGTCGGAAGACGTTCTGCAAGCATCGTCTTGCCGGTGCCGGGCGGGCCATGAAGTACCACGTGATGATTTCCGGCGGCGGCAATTTCCATCGCGCGCTTTGCCATCTGCTGGCCCTTCACATCGGAAAAATCTACGCTGTGAGCCTGCAAAATGTGCGCCGTTGCAGATAGCGCCTGATTTGGCGTTACATCATCTTTTAAGAACGCCACGATCTCCGTTAAGTTATTTACGCCGATAACACTAATACCGTTTACGATCAGCGCCTCGCGCATATTTGCCATTGGTACGATAATGCCATGAAGCCGCGCTTCTCTTGCCGCAAGTGCGAATGAAATAATGCCGGGAACGGGTGCCAAGCCTCCATTTAGCGAAAGCTCGCCGGCAATGAGCCAGCCTTTGGTTTTTTCCGGTGCGTACATGCCGGTCGCCGATAAAAGTCCAACCGCGATCGGTAGATCGAACGCAGTGCCGTGTTTTTTGATGTCTGCCGGCGCCAGGTTTATCGTTGTTTTGCGGCTCGCGAGTTCATATCCGGAATTTCGTATCGCGGCTGCAACGCGCTCCTTGCTTTCTTTTATCATCGTTTCAGGAAGCCCCACGATCTGCCATCCGGGAAGGCCCTTTGCGAGATCGATCTCGACGTTGACTATCAGTGCATCTATTCCATGTAACGTTGCCGATCTTATTTTTGCGAACATGTGCGCTTGCTAAGCAATCGCCGTGCCAAAAAACCTTTATTGATAAATAAGGAAATTTGCGAAAGTTTCTATAATGAATTGACGAAAATTGGTCAGTCGGTTAATCCTTTCGTCATGGGAACATTATATATCGTTTCAACGCCGCTCGGGAACCTGGAAGACATAACCTTGCGTGCCATTAGGACATTAAAAGAGGTGAATCTTATTGCCGCCGAAGATACCAGGCATACGCGCGGGCTTCTAACGCATTACGATATTCACACGCAAATGGTCAGCTTCTTTGAAGGGAACGAAGAGAAGCGGATAGGGCAGATAATCGCTGGACTGAACGAAGGAAAGAACATCGCGCTTGTTTCCGACGCCGGAACGCCGGCAATCTCGGACCCAGGATTCAAGCTCGTGCGTGATGCGATTGCAGCTGGAATGGATGTCGTACCGATCCCTGGCCCATCAGCCGTTGCTACAGCACTCTCCGCCGCAGGGCTACCGACCGATCAATTCACGTTCGTTGGATTTTTGCCCGACAAAGAAGGCAAGCGCCGCAACAAGCTCGAAGGCCTGAAAGATTACGACCACACGCTCGTATTTTACGTATCCAAATGGAAGGTCGAGAAAACTTTGAATGACATGCTTGCCATTTTCGGGAACCGTCCCGCCGCCTTATGCCGCGAACTTACAAAGGTCTACGAAGAGATCGACCGCGGCACACTTTCCGAGCTGCTGGAAAGATACAAAGACAAAGATGTAAAAGGCGAGATCACGCTGGTTGTTGGAGGTTTGCTTACTTGAATAGCTTGTCTGCCAGCTCTTTGATAGTTACGGAGCCTACGAGGAATTCACCATATTCAAGATGTTCCACTCTTGGAACGATGAGAT
>CAIPVD010000372.1 GCA_903868375.1 uncultured delta proteobacterium | reverse complement strand
TGGCCCCTGTCTTCTCTAAATATGTCTTAATGACACGCCCAACAATAGGTGCCGCTGCCGCCGCGCCGAAGCCGCCATTTTCAACGACGACCGCGACCGCTATTTTAGGGTCATCGTACGGCGCGTAGCCTACGAACCAGGCGTGGTCTTTTAATTTTTCAACTCCGCTTTTCCATGTTTCCTTGCCGATGACCTGCGCCGTTCCGGTTTTTCCCGCGATCTTTAAGCCAAGCTGGCTTAGGCGGGCGGCCGTGCCACCCGGGCTATTCACCGCACCGCGCGTTCCTTCTTGTACGATCTTTACCACCTCGTCCGAGATTACTCTTTCGTGATTGCTGTCATCCCGCCATCTGTAAACCATATTTCCGTTTAGATCTACAAGTGAGTTCACGATGTGCGGCGTTACTTTATATCCGCCATTTGCTATCGTCGATATCATCACGGCGTTTTGCAGCGGCGTTACCGTGTCGTAGCCTTGGCCAACGGCGATCGATATGTTCTCTCCAGCCTGCCAATCTACGCCGTAGGTCTTTTTCTTCCATTCGGTCGATGGGATAAGCCCGCTTCTTTCGTTTGGAATATCTATCTTTGTGATCTGCCCAAGCCCCATCATGTTCGCATACTTTGCGATCTTATCGATGCCAAGGCGCAGCCCAAGCTGATAGAAGAACGTATCGCAAGATGCGGTGATAGCTTGAACGACGGCAATGCTTCCATGCCCGCTCTTTTTGAAGCAATGGTAGAATCTGCCGCCAAAATTAAGTCCGCCGGGACAGTTGATATGCGTGGCGGGAGTTATCTCTCCTTCACTTAACGCCGTCGTTGCCGTGACTAACTTGAAAGTGGAGCCGGGCGGGTAAGCGCCTTGTATCGGGCGGTTGTAAAGGGGCCGGTCGTCGTCCATTACAAGTTCTCCCCAATATTTTCCGCCGTCCGGCGAAGATAATTTGTTCAGGTCGATAGATGGGCTGGAATATAGCGCAAGCACTTCGCCGGTCTTCGGATTTAGCGCCACGACCGCGCCGTTCTTTTTGTTGTCGGCAAACTCTTCCTTTGCAACGCGCTGCAAATCCGCATCTATAGATAGATTTAACGACGAACCGTTAAGCGGGGCTTCGTGGATAAGTTCGATATCTGGCCAGATAACTTCGCGGCCTATGGCATTCACCACTTTTTGGTCGAAGCCGTCGCGCCCGCGCAAATGCAGGTCCCACATCTCTTCTATGCCGCCAATGCCTACGAAGTCGCCGATCTTGTAATTGGTGAGGCCTTTGCTTTCGTAAGATGCAAGCCTCTTGTCGTCGATCTCTTTTAAATAGCCGAGCAGGTGGGAAGACGCAAGGCCGTCTGCGTATGTGCGCGCGTATCTCATCTGGATATCTACGCCGCGCATGTCGAACTTGTCGGTCTCTTCGTACCATGGCGTTTTGTAGGCGCGAATGGCTGCGACTTCCGGGTCGCTTATGTCCGATTTGATCGTGATAGGATAATAGCTTGGCCCCAGCTTGTTCTTTTTAATGGTTGTTTCGATGTCTTCTTCCGTCATGTTCAGGATCTTGGCCAGGCTTTTGACAGCTTTTGCATGATCTTTAATGTACTGCGGTGTGATCGTTGCATCGAACGCCGCCCGATTTTCAACGAGCGGTACACCGTTTCTGTCGTAGATGGTGCCGCGCAGCGCCGGCAGCGGAACTTCCTTAATGGAGTTCTGTTCCGAGAAGAAGTGATAATAAGAACCCTTGATCACCTGAAGGTAATAAAGCCTGCCCGCTATAAGCAGGAACACCGCTGCAATTATCCAAGTAAGATACTTGAAACGCGGACCTATATCGTGAGTGTATTCGTGAGTAAGATCCATTTATGTAAGCTATTTGAGGACCAGCCCCTCTTCTTTGAAAATCTTATCCCAACTTAGGGAAATATACCATTTGAAGAACGGAATTACAATAATTCCTAGCGCGCCGTTCCATGCGGCTTGCGGAAGAAATCGCCAAAGTGCGATAGCCAAGAACTGCGGGTTCTTGAAAAAAAGCGCAAAGAGCGCGGCCTTAAGCCATATAGCACCTATGCTTGCTGCGGCCGTCCAGACGAACCTTGCCACGTAAGACCTTAAGTAGATCGCCGACGTGGCGAAGCGTACCACCCAGTAAGCGGCGATATAAATAAACGTTAGCGTTCCGAACGGAGCGGGGGAGAACGCGTCGGCAATGATTCCCATAACGAAGGCCGGCAAAAGTCCCGATTCTATTTCGCTAATGAATCCTATCGCAAGGACAGAAACGAAGACCATGTCGAGCCTTATGGAATTGGTGGGAAACGAGTTTAGCCACGTCGATTCAAGTACGAGCCAGAAAAGTGCCCAGATTATGATGAGTAGTAGCCGTTTCATTTTAAAACAAAGACGTCCCTTACCTGGCTTAGGTCAACGAAAGGCACGACGTCGGCAGCTTTGAAGATGTTCGTCGTCGTTAGTTCGACGTTGTTCGCGGTTCCCACTGGCACGCCGGGAGGAAAGAGCTTATCGAGGCCGCTCGTTATAATGACGTCGCCGTTCTTTATGTCGCTCGTCTTTCGTAGGTATTCGAGGCGGCTTAGCGAGAAGAACGGTTTAAGTTCGGAAGAAGTGGAAGTGCCTACAAGAATTGCGCGCGCGCCGGACCTTTGAACGAGTACATCGACCGCGCTGTTCGGATCGGATATTAACAGCACCGTTGCCTCGCCCGAAGCCACCTGGCCTATGCGCCCTACAATGCCTCCAGGTCCTATCACGACCATGTTTTTGCGGATGCCGTCTTTGTAACCTTTGTCGATGGTTAAGACCTTGAATTCTGCCAACACGTTCGATGCAACGACGTGCGCGCCGGTCCCGTTCAGCTTAAGCGTTGCGGACATTGCGAGCAGTTCGTGCAGGTTCGTGTTCTCTTTTTTTATCTCTTCGCATTCGATGAGCTTCCTGTTCGCCTCGGCAAGCTGCACTTTAATGAGGTCGTTCTCTTTGGAGGCATCTACGAGCGAAATGTAATGGCGCCAAATATCCGTTACGGAATTTCCCATCCAGCTCAACACCTTTTGAGGCGGTTCCGAAAGCGTCATGATAATCTGCCTGTACCAATGAACGCGTTCGAAGGTGGGGAATGCAAGCGAAGTGAAAATAACCGCGAGAAAGACGCAGATGATAAAGACGGCCGCTTTCGTTATCCTGTGAAAGTGCGAGAACATTTGTAACTTGTTTTAAGCAACGGTGACCGATTTATATTTGTCGAGATGGTCAAGCGCCATACCCGACCCCAAGACCACGCTAGCCAGCGGGTCTTCTGCAATAACCACGGGCAGCCCGGTCTCTTCTTTTAGCAGAGTATCAAGATTGCGGAGCAGCGCGCCGCCTCCGGAAAGTACTATGCCGCGTTCTACAATGTCGGCCGCGACTTCGGGCGGTGTCCGTTCAAGTGAAACCTTCACCGCTTCGACTATTGCATTAATGTTGTCTTGGATCGCTTCGCGAACTTCTTCTGAATTGATCTCGAACGTGCGTGGAATGCCGCTTACCAGGTCGCGCCCTTTAACTGCGAGCGTTTTTATATCGCCGCTTGGATAAGCCGTGCCGATCTGGATCTTAACCTGTTCGGCAGTGCGTTCGCCGATAAGCATGTTATATTTGCGCTTAAAATAATGAATGATAGCTTCGTCCATTTTGTCGCCCGCCACGCGGATCGACTTCGAGAATACGATGCCGCCCAGTGATATTACCGCGACTTCCGTGGTGCCGCCGCCGATATCGACTATCATGTTACCGGATGGTTCCATAATTGGTAGCCCTGCGCCAATTGCAGCCGCCATCGGTTCTTCAATAAGAAAAACTTCGCGGCCGCCGGCAGATTCAGCTGATTCGCGGACCGCACGCTTTTCAACTTCCGTGACGCCAGATGGGATACATATAATGATACGCGGGCGAATGAGCGTTTTTCTGTTGTGCGCCTTGCGGATAAAATAGCGGAGCATTGCCTCTGTTACTTCGAAGTCGGCGATAACGCCGTCCTTCATCGGGCGAATTGCTTCGATGGAGCCGGGCGTTCTGCCGACCATCTCTTTTGCCTCGTGGCCTACCGCTATTACGCGCCTAATTCCTCGCGCATCTTTTTGCACGGCGACGACAGAAGGTTCGCTTGCGATGATACCTTTTCCTTTTGCGTAGATTAGCGTGTTAGCGGTGCCAAGATCTATCGCCAAGTCGTTCGAAAAAAGTCCAATGATCGGGTCTAGAAACATAGTATAAATCCCTCCATAAATTAAGGTTCTAGGCACTTAACAAAAGGCTTAAATGTTGGCAAGGATAATCCGATTAAAGGGTGAACAGCAGCGGGAGCAGGTATTCGATAGCGATCTCGGCAACCACTTTAGCGGTTAATGCTATAGCGCCGCCAGCCACGACCGCTTCTGCAGCAGTGGTTTCGGGCGCGTCGCGCAATGAAGGCGGTGGCCCCTCAACTTTTCTTCCGGCAAGGGCTTGTGCCGCCGCGCAGAGCGGGCTTAAAGGGTGTAATTGACCAAGTGCGCTCAAATTGTGGGATATATCATCGAAGAACCATGCAAATGTCCCCAAAAAGATAGGCATCTCAACAAACAGGCCCGTTATGACCTTATTTTTTAACCCTTCTTTGCTGTCGCCGTTAAGAGAATCATTTCCATGCCAGAATAGCGAAAAACCAACTGCCGTTGCAAGTAGTGGCTTAGATACTTTTCCAACCTGCGATAACTTCTCCGCAAAACTTGTAGGCTTTGGCAACACATTTTCCCATTCTTTAGAGCCCTTGATCTTTACGAATTCATCGTTATGCAGCGGTCGCCCTAGTCCGCAATTGGAAAAAAGGCTTTGGCGGTTCACGGCGTCGATGCCATCCTGGAACTTGTCGGCCATGTACATTCCGTAGCCCCATACGGCAGGGCCCGCGGTCATGTTGATTTGAGCCATTTCCTTGTCGTTGTCAATTATGCCCATAGTGTCTTTATTATCGGCGCGCACGTATATAAGTTGCTAACTTTTTGCAAATGAAAAATCGGCGCCAAATTTAATTTCGACAATATTTGCTTGCAAAACGATTTATTCCGACATAGGTCTTATTCGACCCTTTCCACCGCGGGGGTGGAATGGGATATTTCAAGGAGGAAAAATATGGGAACATTCATTCCAAGCGGAGTAAATTTTGGCGCTGGTATAGCCGGGTTATCGGGCCTGCCGGTGGCACCAGGTGCTTTCACGGAACAATCGTT
>CAIPVD010000371.1 GCA_903868375.1 uncultured delta proteobacterium | reverse complement strand
GCTAGATGAAAAAAATACGGGCCGCCATATAGTTTCCAGGTACTTAGCTGAACATTTTTACGGGGCCATAGGCATAACCGATTGGCTTTCTTTCGGGCTCGAAATGCCTTTAATTTGGCAAAATCGTTTCACCGATCCAAATGTTGCCGGAGCGCCGTACCAAAATAAAATCGATATGGGCGACCCCAAGTTTCAGTTCAAGGTACGCCTACTCGATAAGGCATTTAACCCGGTAGGTGTTGCGATAGTTCCGTTTGCAACTGCGCCACTTGGCAGAAAGTCGCGCTTTATGGGAGATTCTGGTGTAACAGGCGGAGGTTTGGTAGTTGTTGACACGAACATAAAGAACCGCCTAACGCTTTCTCTTAATGCCGGCGCCGGATATCATCAAACAATAGTGTGGCGCAACGTCGATAGAAATAAATTGGCGATATTGATCGGAGCAGGTGCCGCCGTAAACGCCACGGACGACCTTTCTTTTGCCGTTGAAGCGAACGTTTCTACGGCATCTAACCACGCGTTCAAGACCCGAGTCGATTCGCCGGCAGAGGTAGATGCCGGAGTTAAATATAATATCGGAAAGAGCGGATTTCAGGTCTTTCTTGGAGGCGGTGCCGGAATAGTAAGAGGTGCTGGAGCCCCTTCGTATCGCGGGTTTGGCGGTTTTGCATATAAGAGTACGAACGACCGCACCATTAATTTAGATGAAGAACGCGCAAAGTATAAGACAGTTGCCTTAAAAGAAAGGCAGCGGCAGGATATTCAAAGGGTCATAAATCTGCGAGACAAATGCCCAACTAACCCGAAAGATTTCAAGCCTGGCGTCGATGACGAAGGCTGCCCGAAATATTACGAGTTGAAAGAGGTCGCCGACTTAATTCCGAAATGCCCGACGCGCCCGGAAGATTTCAACCCGGCCATACACAGCGCAGATTGCAACAAGGTCTATACGCTTTCGGACAATTTTACGGCTAACGATGCCAGCGCGGTGTATGCTATGAGCACGGTCGAACTTTCGGAAACGTGCCCGGCAAATCCCGCAGACTTTAATCCGAAGGTGAACGACATGGGCTGCCCGAAATATTACGAGCTGAAAGACGTCGCTCCGCTAATTGCAAAATGCCCGGCCGATCCATCGAAATATAATCCAAAGATACACGATGAATCGTGCCCTAAAGTCTACGAACTGAAAGATACGTATCAGGAAGATAACTGGATGGCTATATCGCGGCTAGCGAAGCGCGAAGCTCCTGCAAGCTCCGGCGACGTGCCGTGTGCATTGGGCCTGGTCAAGGGAAAGTGCCCAATAGATGAGCCTGCAACGCATGGCAGCGAGGTAGAAACACGCGTTCCTATCACGTTCAAGTTCAACAGCTACGAAATAACCGACGAATCGGCGAAGGCTTTGGGCGATTTAGCCGAACGACTTATTGCCAATCCAAAATTTGGGCCTATAGTCATAGAAGGTTACGCCGACCAGGTTGGCACGAAGGTAAAGAACAAGGTCTATAGCCAGAAACGTGCAGAGGCGGTAAAAACGTATCTTGAGCTGCATGGCGTCGATGTAACGCGTCTACAAATCAAATGGTACGGCCCGACATCCAAGTTCGGCAGCTATCCGCAGAACCGAAGGGTCATCTTCACGCTGCAGCAATAAAACATACGCTTTACATCCTGAAAGGCATTTGCTAAATCCCAAATCCGTTATGGGGACACATTCGGACCAGTCTTCGGCAACGCCGATGCTCAAACAATATTGGCAGGTCAAGTCGGAGATAGACGACAAAGATACTCTTTTATTCTTTCGCCTTGGCGATTTCTACGAGATGTTCTTCGACGATGCTAAGGTCGCATCTGAAATCCTAGACATAACTTTAACTTCAAGAAACAAGAGCGATCCGAATCCTGTGCCTCTATGCGGCGTGCCTTATCATTCGGTTGAAGGGTACATCGCCAAGCTGCTCGCGAACGGCAAGAAGGTTGCGATATGTGAGCAGGTGGAGGATCCGAAGACGGCTAAGGGAGTGGTAAGACGAGAGATCGTTAGGATCATAACTCCAGGCGTATTGATGGAGCCGAATGGACTAG
>CAIPVD010000370.1 GCA_903868375.1 uncultured delta proteobacterium | reverse complement strand
TGCTTGGCAAGAAATGCTTTTCGCTCCGCATCGCAAGCTGGCTTGGGAAGAACGAAGGCTGGCTCGCGGAACATATGGTAGTTATCGGAATCGAAGATCCGAAAGGGAAGATCACATACATCACCGCAGCGCTCCCATCTGCATGCGGAAAGACGAACCTCGCAATGCTTGAATCGGCGCTGCCAGGTTATAAGATCTGGACACTTGGCGATGACATTGCGTGGTTGAACGTCGGCCCCGATGGCAAACTCTATGCTATAAATCCGGAATACGGTTTCTTCGGCGTGGCACCTGGGACATCCGACAAGACGAATCCAAATATGATGAAGACGCTGCGCAAGGGAAAGTTCTTCCCAACGCTTTTCACGAACGTTGCATTAGATGCCGGTACGAACGAACCGTGGTGGAACGGACTAACCTCTACGCCGCCGGCGAACCTGATAGATTGGCAGGGAAATAAGTGGGACCCGAATTCAGATATTAAGCCATCGCATCCAAACTCTCGCTTCACGGTTTCTGTATCGCACTGCCCCACTCTATCAAAAGAATATGAAAACCCGAAGGGCGTTCCAATTTCGGCGATAATATTTGGTGGCAGGCGCAAGAAGCTGATCCCGTTGGTCATGGAAAGTTTTAACTGGCAGCACGGTGTGTTCTTAGGCTCGCGCATGGGAAGCGAAACGACGGCGGCTGCGGCAGGCGCTACGGGTGTTGTCAGGCGCGACCCTATGGCGATGCTGCCGTTCTGCGGTTACAACATGGCGGATTATTTTGGCCATTGGTTGAATGTCGGCAACAAGATGAAGAATCCGCCGAAGATATTCTCGGTCAACTGGTTTAGGACAGACGAGAACGATAAATTTATTTGGCCGGGATTTGGCGACAATATCCGCGCGATAAAATGGGTCATCGACCGCGTGAACGGAAATGCCGGCGCAAAAGAAACGCCTATTGGCCTTGTGCCAAAGGTTGGCGACATCGACACCAACGGGTTAAACATTCCAGCGCAAAAGTTGGACCAGCTGTTCGATGTTAACATGAGCGAATGGAAGAACGAGATCGCAGACATCAAAACGTTCATGGATAAATTCGGCGACAGGATGCCGAAGGGATTAAGAGACGAGTACAAGAAGCTTGCTAGTTCCATTTAACAAGCACGAAGCATCAAATAAAAAGGCCCCGCCAATTTGGCAGGGCCTTTTTTGTATATATATTCCGGCAGCGATTAACGCTTTGAATACTGGAAGCGTTTGCGCGCTTTCTTACGGCCGTATTTTTTACGTTCTTTAATCCTGGCATCTCTTGTTAAGAACCCCGCCTTCTTCAAAGGCTTTCTGTAATCCGGGTTCATCGAAAGAAGCGCTCTTGCAATTCCGTGCTTTAGCGCATCGGCTTGTCCCGACAATCCGCCGCCTAGAATATTGGCTGTGATATCGAAACGGCCTACGGTTCCCGTGACCTTGAAAGGCTGCTGAACGACCATCTGCAGGGCTTGCCTGCCGAAATAGGTTTCATAGGCCTTTTTATTCACGACGATCAGGCCATTGCCCGGGATCATGCGGACACGTGCGATAGACGTCTTTCTTTTTCCAGTTGCTGCAAAACAGGTTATTTTTGGCATAAGTTTAACTCTTTATTTGAGCTTTGTGAGGATGTTCGCTTCCGGCATAAATTTTAAGCTTCTTTAGAACTTTTGCGCTTAAGAAATTGTGCGGTAGCATTCCTTTTACTGCTCTCATGATTAATTCTTCCGGGTGCTTGATCAACAACTTTTCAGCAGTCATCTCACGAAGCCCGCCCATATACCGGCTGTGCCAGTAATACATTTTGTCGGTCTTTTTATTGCCTGTCAGCTTTATCTTGGACGCATTTATAGCAACAACAAAATCGCCTGTATCAACGTTCGGTGTGAACGTTGCGCGGTGACGACCGCGAAGCGTATCTGCGATCTTTGTTGCAACACGACCAAGCGGCTGATCGGCCAAATCGACCAATACCCAACCTCTTGTCTTCGGTTCTTTAACCGTGATTGTAGTCTTCTGCATAACGGGGCGGGACCTTATACGTATGCTAGGTAACTTGTCAAGAAATTTAGCCAAATCACACGGTTTTTGTTCGTAAGCGTGGGACACTTACGAAACGCGATGACATATTAGCGCTAAATAGGCCATAGAATGCATTATAACCCACTTATGCACCTACGAGGTGCTTTTTGAGGTTAATTTCATATGATGTCATATAAAAAAAGCTTGCCAAAAACGGCTGATGGCGCATAAAATCATCACTAACACGACAGGAGAAAATATGGCTGGTATAGAGCAATGTCAAAATTCTTGCGTTGAAAAAAGAACTCCCTACTTCGGATCACCGGATGATCCTAATTTTCAATTCAGCGGTGAATCATCGTTTGAACCCGAAACGTTGCCCTTCTTTCGATCATCATTTAAATTTCAGTGCCCCGAATCGGAGCCCAACTGTGCTAAAATATCTCCGCTAAGAGATGGCACTGTTGCCGTACCTCCAACCGGAGAAGACTCACTTTCAGCTAGGATCGAGATGATAAGGAATGCAAAACATTCCATTCGCATCGAGGCGCTGATATTTAGAGGCGATGAATCTGGCCTCTACATCGCGGACATTCTCAAACAAAAGAAAAAGGATAATCCGAGCCTAGATATTAGGGTCATCGTCGATACAGCCTCTAACGCGACGGATCTGCAAACGCAGAAGATGTATATAGACCTGATACAGCACGGAATCCCGGTCCAAGGCGCAGCATATCAAATAATGAATGAGGCATCGCTTCACGATCTGAAGGCCCTCGATAGAAGATCGCATGAAAAATTATTCTTAATCGACGCCAGCACGCCAGATGCAATAGGAGTGATGGGCGGGCTTAACATCGGCAACGAATATTTTCACTTAGGGTTAGAAGCGAAGGACCGCTGGCGCGACCATGACAGCATACTGCGAGGCGACGTTATCGCTGATGCTGCTGCAGGCTTCGATAAGAACTTCAGTTATTTCCTAGAAGTTAAAAGACACAACATCGATACGGCCAAATATTGGAAGCAATGGAAAAGTTGGGTGACAAAGAATTACGGCAATATCAACGTTAAGCTCCATTACAAAACTGATCCCCGGATTACGAAAAAGATCATCGAGATCGAAGGTCGGTTTGCCCTTCATCACCTGGAGTTCGTCCCTGCTCGCATCAGATTTCTGCAGAGCCGCCCAAGATTAAAAGAGACCTACATTGAACAGGCCTACGATGCATTGATTAGATCGTCCAAATCGCTCATCAAGATCGCCAACGCTTATTTCATTCCGCCGGAAAGCTATAGAAAAGTTCTGACCGATGCAGCTGCAAGGCTAGGTAGAGACAAGATCACAGTGGTCACGAACAGCACGGCATCAAATGACCTACCTCCAATGACCTTGGTGGGAAGGTCATATTATGAAGACCTGATAGAAGCTGGGATAAAGATCTTCGAATGGGCCGGTGAAGGAACACTACATGCCAAAGCTGCCTCTTTTGACAAAGCTTACTGCATTATTGGCTCATTCAATTTCGATCAAAGGAGCGAAGACAAAAATAGCGAATCTGCCGTAGCTATTGAAAGTGAAGGGGCTTGCAAAGCTATCGCTCAACTGATCGACGAAGACGTGCAATCCGGCAGAAAGATCAGCAGCGATGATGCCTGCGAGTTTCTAAAACCCGACGAGTTCATCAATCGATGCGAAAACGCCGATTTCACGAACCCGTTCGACGTTGCCGAAAAATGTGCGTTCAAAAGCCCCAAGCAAGCGCAGGCAGTATTTCAACAAGCAATGAGCAAAGCTGCAGAATGTGAATTTTAACTCTTGCATCAATTCGGCAGGCGTCGTATCATCTGCCGCAAATGATCGCACATCTTAAAGGAACTCTAACTCATAAAGGCGTGGATCGCGCCGTGATCGATATCGGCGGCGTCGGCTATCAGGCGTATGTTTCAAAGACCGGCCTTGGCAATCTGCCGAGCGTTGGCGGCGAGGCATTCCTTCATATATATACTCACGTTCGCGAAGATCAGATCACCCTTTTCGGTTTCACGACTCCAGAAGAGAAACAAATATTCCTGCGACTACTGGACGTTTCCGGTATCGGGCCTAAGATGGCACTGTCGATACTTTCCGGAATGGCGCCGCACGATGTAGTACAGGCGGTCGTTAAAGAAGACCTCGCAAGACTTTACTCGATACCTGGTGTAGGCAAAAAAACTGCCGAGAGAATAGTTGTCGACCTGAAAGATAAGTTCTTAAAAGAGTTCGCTGGAATTGGCGCGCAAAAACCCGTGAACAAGCCACTTTACAACGATTCACTATCGGCGCTCGTAAATCTTGGATATCAAAGGATGACGGCGGAAAAAATACTTGCAAATGTTTCGCTTGATGACCATACATCGGTACAGTCGGTGATAAAACACGCATTAAAAGAAATGGGCAAAATTTCTTAATCCTAATATGGAAGAACGCGTAGAACTAGATCCACAAAAGCTGGTAGAAGAGCAACAGTTCGATGTTGCATTGCGCCCCCGCTCGCTTGATGAATATGTGGGTCAGGAGCAGATCAAAGAACGCCTGAAGATATTCATTCAGGCAGCCAAAGAGCGTGGCGAAGCGCTGGATCACGCGCTGTTCCTTGGTCCTCCAGGCCTTGGGAAGACAACCCTTGCATATATTATTGCGAATGAACTTGGCGTTAAGATACAATCTACATCCGGTCCAGTACTAGAACGCCCGGGCGATCTTGCTGCTATTCTTACGAACTTGGAAAATCGCGACGTCCTATTCATAGATGAAATTCACCGCCTGAACCGGACGGTCGAAGAAGTTCTCTATCCCGCCATGGAAGATTTTAAATTGGACCTGATCGTTGGCCAAGGTCCTTCTGCACGCACGGTAAAGCTCGACCTTCCGCATTTTACTCTCGTTGGTGCTACAACACGTGCAGGGCTAATTACTTCCCCTCTTCGCGACAGGTTCGGCGTAGTTGCCAGGCTCGATTTTTACAAACCGGAAGAACTTTCTTCGATCATTAACAGATCGGCGAAATTACTTGAAGTTGAGATAACGAAAGACGGTGCGCTAGAGATCGCAAAGCGGTCTCGCGGAACACCAAGAATTGCGAACCGCCTCCTTCGCCGAGTGCGAGACTATGCGCAAGTTCGCGCCAATGGCATCATCAGCGAAAAGGTAGGCCACGATGCGCTAAAGATGCTCGACGTAGATGAAAAGGGTTTTGACCACATGGACAGAAAGATACTTCTGACCATTATAGATAAATTCGGCGGTGGGCCGGTCGGTGTTGAAACATTATCATCTGCCATCAGCGAGGAAAAGGAAACGATCGAAGACGTGTATGAACCGTTCCTTATCCAGTGCGGCTACATCAACCGTACGCCTCGCGGGCGCATGGCTACCTCGCTTGCTTATACGCATTTGGGTAAAACACCGCCACCGGCAAGCGGCGAAACTAAACAACAGCAGAAACTATTCGAATAAGAATGTTAATAGAAAAAACAAAGAGCGTTTTTGCGCGTATTTTCCAGAAAGATAACGTCCGATCTATCGCGATATGCGTAGCGGTGATAGGTTTCTGCTGGTTCGCTATATTCGGAGATCAGGGCCTATATCGTCTTCACAAATCAAAAATACTCAAAAAGCAGACCGCGGAAGAGATAATAAAGCTAAAAAATAGCATCGACGGCCTAAAACGCCAAAGGGAGCTTTTGAACGATCCTAAGCACCTAGAACTGGTAATCCGTCAGGAACTAGGATACGTAAAGCCCGGCGAGACGGTCTATCAGCAAATGAGCCCTTGACAACATCTGCCGCCTGTAGTAGTCAGCCATCCATCGTTTAAGCCCCTATAAGCATTGGAACGAAGAAACAACCTGCGGCAACAAGCAAGCGCCAGGCATTTAAGGGGCATTATGTACAAAAGGCTTAATCGTTCCGCGGGTGATTTTAAGGAGGCAGTTGTGAGTGAAAGCAATAACCTAAAGGGTAAGGTAAAATGGTTCAATGACGCCAAAGGATTTGGCTTCATCGAACGCGAAGGCGGACCAGATGTGTTCGTCCACTTTTCATCCATATCGGGTGAAGGGTACAAATCCCTAGCAGAAGGTCAGGAAGTAACGTTTGATCTGATCGACGGTCCGAAAGGCCCGCAAGCACAGAACGTCCAGAAGGCCTAACTGATTAATAGGCAAATTAAGACCCCCGTTGCTGAAAAGTGACGGGGGTTTTTTATTGATACTAACCTTTTATCAACGTCATGAATTCTTCACGGGTTGCCTGATTGGAACGGAAACCGCCGAGCATTGCAGAAGTTACGACCGATGCGTTATGCTTCTGAACGCCGCGCATTTGCATGCAAAGATGCTGCGCCTGAACAACGACTGCAACGCCTTTAGGTTTCAGCACGCTCTGAATGGCTTCTGCTATCTGCTGCGTCATTCTTTCCTGAACCTGCAAGCGCCTTGCAAAAAGCTCGACCATTCGCGCGATCTTCGAGATGCCAACCAGCTTTTTGTTGGGCAAGTAAGCAACGTGCGCGCTTCCGTAGAACGGCAGCAGATGATGTTCGCAAAGGCTGTAGAACGGGATATCTTTGACTATCACCATTTCGTCGTACTTATCCGAGAAAACGGCATCGCTGATTATCTTCACCGGATCTTGCCTGTAGCCTTCGGTCAAAAATGCGTAGGATTTTTTCACACGCGCGGGCGTTTTTCTTAAACCCTCGCGGTTCGGGTCTTCGCCGAGTTTTTCCAGTAACTGCCTGATTATATCTTCCATGAATTCTCCTAAATCGTTCCTATGTTTCTAGGTTCCTATGTTCCAACTTGGTCAACTTACAAAACTTCTCTATCAATATATCCGCCTATCTTCGTCGCTGCCGCCATGATCGTCATCATTGGGTTAACTCCAAGCGATGTCGGGAATATTGAGCCATCGGATATGAAGACGTTATCTAAGCCATACACGCGCCCATTTGGATCGCAAACCGCATCGGAAGGATCCGCGCCCATCCTACATGTGCCAAGCGGATGAAACGCCTGCAGGTCCAAGTCCTTCGCCCTAATCTTTTTCGATACAAGCTTTGCAACGCCTTCATCGCGCGAGATCTCCGACATAGTGTGGATAGGCAGGAACACGCTCTTGGCCCCGGCCTTAAAAAATGCCTCGGTGATCACCGCCATGCCCTTTACATACTTTGCAACGTCCGTCTTGTTCACGTTGTAGATCGTGATCGGCCTGCCACCGGGTAGCCGCAATATTCTCCCGTGGCTCGTATCGGAAACCATAAGGCCAAATATCGCCAAGTTATTGTACTTCTGCATTATCTCTTTGTGATGTTCCTGCGTGTGAAGTAGCGACGAGGCAAGGTACGCCGGAGGGAGGAAAATTCCTT
>CAIPVD010000369.1 GCA_903868375.1 uncultured delta proteobacterium | reverse complement strand
CACCGGCAGGTTTTTTTTGCTAGGGGCTAAATATTGGCCGATAGTCACTATCTTGCAACCGGCGTTATAGAGGTCTTTTAATGTTTCAAGTACTTCTTCACGTTTTTCTCCAAGCCCAACCATAATGCCAGATTTTACGATAATATTTGGATGATTGTTGGAGATATACTTTAAAACTTCTAGCGAACGGTCATAGTCGGCATTCGACCGGACCAAAGGCGTTAGCCGGCGCACTGTTTCAACATTATGATTATAAATGTTAGGACCTGCACGGCAGACGATATCTATAAGATCTGGTTTTGCATGAAAATCGGGCGTCAAAACCTCGATAGTTACTCCTTTGATAAGGCCAATGGTTTTGGCAAATTGGTTTGCTCCTTCATCTGGCAGATCGTCGCGAGTTACAGATGTAATGACGACATGTTTTAGCTTTAACTCCGCGACCATTTTAGCGACCGAAGCCGGTTCGCTTAGATCCGGGCTTTCAAGCTTAAGCTCCGAGCTTTCATGTTTAACGTTGCAGAACTTGCATTGCCTTGTGCAGACGTTGCCAAGTATCAGGAACGTGGCAGTTCCACGAGAAAAACATTCGCCGAGATTTGGGCAATGCGCCTCCTCGCAGACCGTATGGAGCGCGTGTTTGCGAAGTGTTGCCTTGATCGCATGGATCTGGGAAGATGAAACGCTAGCCTTTTTTACAGGTTTCATTGTTTACGCCACCTTACTTAGCTCAAGGCGCCCTTTCTGTTTTATCTCTTCGGCAAAACGCCGGTTCTTAGGCAGTTCGAGCCGCGGATCTTCGGTTACGATCTCGAATGCAGTTTGCCTTGCGATTTGCAATATCCCGCTGTCCCTCATTAAATCCGCCAACTTGAACTCCGGCAGCCCAGATTGCCTGGTGCCCAGAAATTCTCCGGGGCCACGTATCGCCAGATCCTCTTCAGCTATCCTAAAGCCATCACCAGTTTCAACCATAATATTCAATCTTAAGCGGCCTTCTTCGCTAGGCGGCGCTCCGCACATTAAGATACAGAAAGATTGGTCGTTTCCGCGCCCAACGCGGCCTCGTAGCTGGTGAAGTTGCGACAGACCGAATCGTTCGGCATGTTCTATGACCATTACGGTAGCGTTCGGAACGTCAACGCCAACTTCAACCACGGATGTTGCGGCTAAGATATTGACGCGCCCTTCTTTGAAATCTCGCATGATGGTTTCTTTTTCGTCCGACTTCATGCGGCCATGCAGCAGTTCCACTCTATATTTCGGCGAAAAGACTAGCTTCAATTGTTCGGCCATTTCTGTCGCGTTCTTCAGATCGACTTTTTCGCTCTCTTCTATCAGCGGATAAACAAGATATGCCTGATGCCCCTTTTCCAGCTCTATACTCATTCCATGATAGAGTTTTTCGCGGTCCTTATCGCGGTATATCTTGGTTACGATGGGTTTTCTCCCCGCCGGCAATTGGTCGAGGATGGAAACCTCCAGATCGCCGTAAAGTGTCATAGCAAGCGTACGCGGAATGGGCGTTGCGGTCATTACTAGGATATCTGGATTCGTCCCCTTCTTTTGCAGTGCCTGACGTTGCAAGACGCCAAAGCGGTGCTGTTCGTCGATTATAGCCAGGCCCAACTTTGCAAATGAAACATCTTCCTGAATGACGGCGTGCGTTCCTATTAGGATAGGAATCGAGCCGTCCTTCACGCCTTTATAAATACTTTCTCTTAAGCCGCCCTTAATGCTTGCGGTTAAAAGGGCGCACGGTATTCGCATATTCTCCAGCAGCTTCGAGATCGTATTGTAATGTTGCTCCGCAAGGATCTCTGTCGGCGCCATGAACGCAGTTTGATAACCGTTGGCGACCGCCTGCAATGCGCATGCAAGTCCTACAACCGTCTTGCCGCTTCCAACGTCGCCCTGAAGAAGGCGAAGCATCGGGTGTGGCCTCGACATGTCGGCGATTATCTGCGAGATGGATTTCGACTGTGCGTCGGTCAACGTGAACGGCAAGGCGGCCAAAAACTTTTCATGGATGGCTTGGTCGAACTTAAAGCTTATGCCGTCTTCGGCCGCAAGCCTTGCCCTTTTCATCGCAAGCGCCAGTTCCAAAAAAAAGAACTCGGTGAAAATTATCGTTCGGTGAGCTGCCGACCTAAATGAGTTCAGCAGGTCTACGTCCGTCTCGTTTGGCGGGATATGAAGAAATTCAGCTGCGCTTTTTAGCCCCATCAAATTGTTCTTCTTTATGAAATCTTCGGAAAAAGAATCTCGAATTTCGGGTGAGTATTTATCCCAGGCGTTCCTTATTATTTTGCGGAACATCCGCTGCGATATTCCTTCTGTCGATGGGTAGATTGGAAGCAGCTTTCCGCCGAGTTCGGGAGAATCTTCATCGCCTAAAACCTCCGTTTCGGGATGAACGAATTGTTTGATGCCGTTATATTCCGTCATGTCGCCGGCAAAAAGGACGCGCGCGCCCTTCTTAAAACGCCCCGTCATGAATTTAGGATGAAAATGGAACCACTTTGCGGAGATAATGCCGGTCTCGTCTTTTGCGATCACTTCGAATATTCTCGAACGTTTCTTTCCCAAATATCCGATGCCGGATGTTACGACCTCAGCGATTATAGTGCGGTCGGGGCCAGGGCTTGCATCGCGAATGGAATCGATCCTGCGCCGGTCTATATAACGCGCTGGAAAATGGTTGATGAGGTCAAAAACGGTATAGATCCCACGATTAGCAAGCATGCTCGCTAAATGCGGGCCAACGCCCTTTACATACTGGACAGAAGTATGCAGCGGATCTTTATTCGAGTACTGTAAATTCGACACGACGGTTCTTCGCCCTGCCTTCCGTTGTGTTATTGTCGGCGATGGGTGCCGACTTGCCATAGCCTTTCGCGACAAGCCTTGATGAATCAACTCCATTCTTCACCAGGTAATTGACTACCGACTGTGCACGTTTTTGGCTAAGCTTAAGGTTATATGCATCGCCACCGATACTATCGCAGTGGCCGCCTATTTCGATCTTCTTTATCTCGGGGTTCTTGTTCAGCAGCGTTACTACATCGTTGAGGATCGGGAACGATATCGGCCGTATATTGGCTTTGTTGAACTCGAAATGTATCTTCTGCGTTATGATGATCTTTTCCTGCGATTTAACTTCTACTTCGGCCGGTGGCGGTGGCGGAGGTAATTCGACTATCTTTGGCTTGCGATAGTTAAGCCCCATAAAAACGCGTAGGTTAGGTGCGCCAACGCCCGCCGTTATTATGCCGCGTCCAGCGCCCGCCGTAACTGCGAGTCCCTTGCCTCCAGCCGGTTCCCAGCGAACAGCGCCATCGACTTCAACTGGTGTTTGGCGTTTGCTCCTGAATGCGTTGGAAAAAGGCTTTGCAACCGTTTCGGTGTTCATTTCCGCGATCACTCTCCATGCGTCTGTTATTCTTACGTGCGCAGCACCACCAAGCAGCAGTAGGTTATCTACGAACGCGTCGGGGTTAGTGGGATAATATTGGCGATATTTATGGAGTTGATAGCCAGCATTAAGAGCTAACCAAACTCTATTTGCGATATCTCCTTCGATCACCAACTTGCCGCCACCCGTAATTACTTCGTTGGATGCGAATGCGCCGTTAAACCACGCCGATGGCACGCCCGCCGGATTTGGTTGCGATTGAAGGCTAGATGTGACCGTTGGAAACGTAATAAATGGAACGACGGCGATACCAACGTGGTACCTTTCCACATCTAATATCCTGAACTTTGTTTCAACGCGCAGATCGCCCAGGCCGTATTTGTTCTCCTTGGTTATAGCAGCGACGTCGGGACTTGCCCATGTTTCCCAGGTTATGATCGGAAGGTTTACTCCCAACTCTAACCAATCGGTGAAACCGATGGCACCGTTCAAGTTCGTGACAAGCTGGTCATCAACCACAGGCCTGCGCCCGGTTGACGTGTTCACCTGAAGAGGTTCCCTGGCATAATCTACCAGGACGCCGAAGTTAAAGTGCCACTGCGGCAACGACGACGATTCTTGGATGGTTAGATATTTGCCGCCGTCGGTAACGGGATTGAAGATGATAGCATTCAATTCTCGATAACGGGCATGAGCGACCGACGACGATATGCAAAGTAGAAATAAAACTAGAACCAATAATTTACGCATAATGTTTCCCTCTGGGATTTATAAGTCTGGCTTTATTATTTAGCAAAACGAAACGTTATATGCAACTAAGAAATAGAAAATCTTCAAAGAAATCGGAGAGATTGGCTATTCCACGAAAATATTTGTTCCGTCTGTTTCAAATTCCACAGCTCCATCTTGATCGGTCCTAAATATTTTCGCTCGCACTTCGTTTAGCCTTTCCAGCACATTTCTATTGGGGAAACCGTATCCGTTATCCTTTCCAAGCTGAATGACGGCATATTCAGGCCTGACGGCATTTAGAAATTCGGCGGTGCTTGACGTAGCAGAACCGTGATGCGGTATCTGCATGACCGTTGCACCAAGTTTCGCGGCGCCCGTCCGCAGTATTTCTTCTTCCGCCGGGGCTTCTATATCGCCCGTAAAGAGGAACGAAATATTGCCGTACGATGTTTTTAGCGCAAGCGATGTGGAATTAACGTTCCAATAGTTTGGGATATTTTGCGGAGGATTTAGCACCTGAAAGTTAGCATTGTCTTTCATCACCGCCATCGGAACGGACGCCGCCTTTATTCTACCCAAGAACTGATTCCACTCTTCTAGATCTTCTTCGTCGGGCGTAACGCCATTCCAGAACAATTCTTTGGGGCCAAATTCTTCGGCTATGAAACCAAGCCCCTTAAAATGGTCGGGATGAGGATGTGTTAGTATTAGGTAATCGATTTTAGAGATGCCCTTATACCAAAGATAAGGTGCAATAACGGATTTGCCAAGATCGAAGTCGCTCTTTTTGAACCCGCCGCCGTCGATTATTGCGGATGTCCCGTCGGGAAACCTAACAACCGCACAGCTCCCCTGCCCCACATCCAAAAATGCCACCTTCAGCCGCGAATTGAACCACTCGTGTTGATGAGCTATGGCGCCGATAAAAATGATGAGAGTTGCAGCCATTGCGAGGCGAGCGTACCGCAAACGCTTTCTAGCAAGTGCCAGCGCAATCAGCATATAAATCGCCACGACCGAAAGAAGAGGCAAAGTGAACGAAACCGTCAGGGGCCTTGAAATAGAAGCGGCGAGATGAGCAGCTATCATTAGTGGCTTGATCAGGTATCCAAATGCGATGGCAGGATATCCTGCCAATGCAGGAGAAATGATCGCAATAAGTTCTACTAGGAAACTAAAAGGCGTTAGGATGAAACCTGCCCATGGAACAGCTATGATATTTGCAATGATGCCTACGAAAGATGAATTGTGAAAATAATATGAAAGGAGCGGCGCAACGCCTATCGTTGCAGCGATAGAGGCGGCGAGCGTTTCCAAAAAATATCGCCAGCATTTCGAACGATGTTTAGTTCCGAGCGTTTTAAGGATCCTTGGATATAATATCGCAATTGCAATTACGGCGACGAACGATAGCTGAAATGATAGGTCGTAAATAGCCAGCGGAGAATTGACCAGAATGATCAGAGCTGCAACCGCTAAAGAAGTGAATGTGTCCTGCCTTCTGTCGATCGCAATGGAGACAAGAAATACCGTTGACATTATTGCCGCACGAACGACGGAAACCTCTGCGCCGGTTATGTAGGCATATAGCCAAACTGCCGCTATTGTTAGTATCGCCGCCGGCTTGAAAATATTTATCTTTAGCGCCAAGTTTGGAATTAGAAGCATCATCCATTTCAGCAAGAAGAAGGCGGCGATCGCCACGAACGCAACGTTCAGCCCCGATATCACCAGGATATGTGCGAGTCCGGACCTGCGGAAGTCGTCTCTTACGTCTTCGGATATTTTTGCGCCGTCTCCGATAGTTAACGCGAGCGCCGATGCCCGAAGCTCTTCATTTGAGATCGAATCTAAAGACGCGGCTATTTTCTGGCGCCACCCTTCGATAAGCATCCTTATCGGATGGCCAGAGGCAACGCCGACCTTCGTTATCCATCCCGGATCATCTATGTAGCCTAGGAGATCTACGCCTCTGGACCTGCAAAGCCTTTCGAATTTGAAGCTACCTGGATTATTGAAATCATGTGGAACGTGGAGATGCGTTCTAAAACGGATGATATCGCCATAAGTATATGGAAATTGCAATGCGTTGACGGTTAGCTGCGCCCTGCCGGAGATCGGCTTTAAAATGTCATCTTTCTTGCATCCCTGTAATTTGACCGTGAATTTTACGATGCCTTTGCTGTCCGATGTCGGTGCGGAATCGATAAAGCCTTCGCAAACGTTCTGCTGCAAAAGAATTTCATCGATAGGTTTCGGATTATTGTAGAATGGGCTAACAATTACGATCGCTGCTGCCAGCAGGCAGATAGTCAACATTAATGGGCGTTGTATCAATAGCACGCTTAACCTCGGCGTAGAGCGACTTTATCATGTCGTTCGCACGTTCGAAATGAGGGCTACCGCTTTTGTTCATTAAAATCAAGTTAAGCTTGGCTAAAAAATTACGAAGAAATGTCTGCGCCTTTGGCGTGGGCCTTAAGTGGTACATTGCAAGTATTCGGCGAAGGTCTATATTATTGATGAACAGTTCTCCTCTGCGACGCTGCAGGCTCATCCCACCGGTCTTTTCGTCGTAGATGCGTTTCATATTGCCAAGTATTCCCGTTTGGACGTTGTCAACTCGAGATGCAAATTTTGAATAACGAGGATCGTTCTTTTTTCTGACAAGTTCAGAATATTCGCTTAATGCTTCAGATACGCCCGATTGAAAACTGACAACCTCCGAATTATTTGTCAGAAGCTCTTCGACCTCTTCACCGTTCAAATAAAAATGCCCGTCGTCGCCGTATGTCCATTTTTCATTTGGATTCCTATTAAATGTTAATTGATGATCGAGCGGAAGATCGCTGGCGTTGGTTGAAGGAGTGGTAGAGGAGCTTCTACCCGTGTCGAGCCTTTTAAATCTACTTCGTAATGTATTGATTTCGCTCATTTTATGCTCCCTATTCCCCCTCAAAGCGAAAACATCCCTTTCTCCTACTTACTATTATCGGCAAGTAGGTGACCCAAAGTTGCTACATAATCGTTAAAAAGTAATTTTCCTTGCTCATCCTCTGCCAAGATCCCTTGAAGTCCCTTCAATGCCTTCATCTGATCCATTGAAAGCTCCATGTTGACGATGTTGTGTCCTTTGAAAAATATCTCTTTCCTGTTCCTATCAAAATGGATCGATGCCACTTCCTGGTTCATTATAAAGGTATAGGTAAGGCGATCGTGATAGACCGCAAGCATGCTATCGACCGGCCTATCCACCGCCTGCCTAACCGGATGGGCGACGCCTCCCGTGCGCTTTATCTGTTCGAGCGGCGAAAGCGATTTTTCGTCCATTTGTTCTTTTGTCATTTCATGTAAGCGTTTCATATGTTTCATCCCCCCTGACTTTTTCCAGCACCCGCAGGTTGATTTTGCATAAGATATGCCAATCCAAACGAAGTTACAGTCGCGCAACTAGTTGAATATATTAACGTTATGCAAGGTCGGCTAAAAGAGTGCTTTATCAATGTGGTAATATCTCTTGGGTTTTTCAATTTGGAAGTCATTATTTTGACTGACCAAAATCAACCTTGACATTAACGTTAAGGTAGCCTATATTAATCGCATGGAAACAAAAGGCACATTGATCGGTGATATAGCCAAAACATTGAACATATCGCAGCGAACGGTGAGGTATTATGAAGAACTGGGCCTAATCGCTGCCGATCGTTCAAATGGCGGTTACAGAATATTTAGCGATGCGCAGGTGGAACGTTTAAGGATAATCCTTTCATTAAAAGAGATCGGTATGCCGCTTGAAGAGATCAAACAGCTTTTGCAGGTGCGCCAACATGGAGTGACCGGCTGTGAAGCGGCCCCAAAGGTGGTCGAGTATCTAAAGGAAACGGCTGGTAAACTTAAGAACACTATAGATAAATATCAGGCGACGGTGAAAGAGCTGGAAGCCGTCATTAATATAATGGAGAATTGCAAGGCGTGTAATAGCAAGCCGGAAGAGGCGGTATGCGAGAAATGCGTCGATGTAAGAACCGACCATCACGTCCCTCCTCTTATGAAGACATTACTATAAGGAGAGTTTATGTGGGAATATACAGATAAAGTAAAAGATCACTTCCTTCATCCAAGGAACGTGGGCGAAGTAGAAGATCCGGATGGTGTCGGCGAGGTCGGTTCGATGGCGTGCGGAGATGCACTTCGTCTTACCTTTAAATTGGATGAAACAAAGCATATTAAAGATGTGAAATTTAAAACGTTTGGTTGTGCATCTGCAATTGCTTCAAGT
>CAIPVD010000368.1 GCA_903868375.1 uncultured delta proteobacterium | reverse complement strand
CGTTGGAGTAGTTGTGTATGTAATTACACTTTTTGTACTTAAAGCCTTTTCAGATAAAGAGATAGATTATTTGCGGAACATGTTCTTGACCAAAGCGCCTAGCGTTCCTTGATAATCAAGGAGAGGAGTTTTCAATGAAAATATATGCGGAGCCGCTTAATGAAGCCGGAGGAGGCAAGCATGATAGGTGGTCACAGGCGGAATACGAGGCGCAGAGGAAGCATTACGACAAGGCACGGTTTACCAGCGTTCAGGATTATCATCTGGTCGGTAACAGGGATTTTAAGAAGAAGGTAAGATTAGGCGAGTTGATCCGCGATTTTCTAAAAGGATCGAAGATAGACGGTAATGTTTTTTGTGTCGGAGTTGGTGATGCCTACACAGAGATCCAGCTGGCTCAAGATGGAAGAAATCTCTTGTTGACCGACTTTGATGCGAACACGATAGAAAATTATAAAAAGCTGTTCAGCGGCAGTGAAAAATTAAGATTCGAACGACTTGACCTGTTGACCGACGGTTTTGAAGGTATAGCAAAGGATTATCCTGTAGTTCTTTCGACCGAAGTGCTTTACAATTTCAACGATAACGAAGTGCTGGATATCTTTAAAAGGATGCAGGCGGCCGGGTTTAGCGATCTAATAATCATTTCTGCCACGCATGTTAAGATGGAGAATCTATTAATACGGGCATTAAAAATGTGCCTGGTCTATTTTAGAATGTATATGAAGAGATTCGATAAACGAACCAAGTTCTATGGATATTGCCGAGAGACATACATATATAAAAGATTATTGAAGAAATGTGGGCTCTCAATCGACCATGTAAAAGAAATGGATATCGACTGTTGCACGATCCTATATCATGTTCGACTTAAACCAATGGCTGTGAGGGCGTAACATAATGTTGAACGCTATTAAAAAATGGTTAATAACCAAGATGCACCGAATCTCTACAGGGAAAGGTACGTATGCAAATAGATTCTGCCATTTTGAAAAACCGGCAAGTTTAGAATCGAACGTCCTTCTGCAAAACTGCACGGTCGGAAGCTATTCATATGTAGCTCACGATAGCTGGTTGGCCGATACTGAAATAGGCAGGTTCTGCTCGATCGGGCCGAACACGATCATTGGCCCCGGAAAACATCCACTGGATGGTATGCTCTCTACCTCGCCCATGTTTTATTCATCGTTCTCATATTGTGGGGATTCTTGGATAAAAGAATCTTTATTCGATCCGAAAGAGGCCGTAAAGATCGGTTCCGACGTGTGGATAGGCGCGGGCGCTATAATTCTAGATGGGTGCGAGATAGGGCATGGCGCTGTGATAGCAGCGGGCGCGGTCGTTAATTGTAATGTTCCCCCATACGCCATATATGGCGGTGTTCCTGCAAAGCTAATTCGTTATCGATTCGCTCCATCGGTAATAGCGGATCTTCTTTCCTTGGAATGGTGGAATAAGGATGTGTCATGGCTCAAAAAGAACGCTCACCTGTTCAGTAAGGCCGATGGTTTAGAACAGATAATCAATGCTACAAGGAGAATAGAATGAAAGTACCACAGTTTCAGCCATCGTTAGGCGAAAGAGAGTACGCTGCCATAAAGGATTGCTTCGATCAGAATTGGATCACCGAAGGCCCGAAGGCCAAGGAATTCATGGGAAAGTTATTAACGTTGACCGGAGCTAAGTATGGAGTGTTCGCTCCGAACGGAACACTTGCATTGTATTTGGGGCTTAAGGCAATAGATATAGGTCCCGGCGACGAGGTGATAGTTCCTGATTTTACTTTCTACGCGACCGCTTCCTCCGTTGCTATGACCGGAGCAACGCCTATTTTCGCCGATGTTAACAAAGAAAATTTTCAGATAGATGTCTCAAAGTGCAAGGAGCTTATCACGCCGAGAACGAAAGCGATCATGCCGGTGGATATATATGGCATGTCCGCAAATATGGATGAGGTCGTAAGCTTCGCGAAAGAACATGGCTTAAAGATAGTCGAAGATGCAGCCCAGGCTTTGGGCGTTAAGTATAAAGGTGTGCATGCAGGTACCAGGGGTGAGATAGGCTGTTTCTCTTTCTTTGCAGACAAGACGATCACGACCGGCGAAGGCGGAATGATCGTCACCAACGATAGCAAGTTATATGATAAGCTGCTTTATTTGAGGAATCAGGGACGTATCGATAGGGGTTCCTTCATCCATCCTCAAATTGGATATAATTTTAGAATGACGGACATTCAATTAGCCATTGGAATTGTTCAGCTGGAAAGATTGCCCGAAATTGTAAGTAAGAAAAAGGCCATATACGATAGATATATCGGTCACCTTAGAAACATCGATGCGTTAAGATTCATTAAGGTTGAAGAGGGAACCGACCCATACATTCCATTCAGAGTTGCTATCATTGATAGAAGCGGTAGAGCCCAAAAACTTATGGAGCATATGAAGAAGAACGAGATAGAAACGCGGACGTTCTTCTATCCTATGCACCTTCAGCCGGCTTTCAAACACATGAACTGGGACGACAGCAAGTTCGAAGGCTCAAATTACGGTTATAACAACGGCATATGTCTGCCATCGTTCGTTGATCTGAAGGAAGAGCAGGTTGATTATGTCTGTGATGTCATCAAGAAGTTCTACAGTTAAGAGGTAGATTGCACGGAGGTAAAATATGAAAGTTGTCATATTAGCAGGTGGCTATGGCACTAGGCTTAGCGAAGAGACCGATATCAAGCCAAAACCAATGGTGGAGATAGGCGGTAGGCCCATTCTATGGCATATCATGAAGGGCTATTCACATTTTGGTTTTAATGATTTTATCATTTGCTTGGGATACAAAGGCTATTCGATCAAGGAATATTTCGCGCATTATTTTTTACACGAGTCCGATATTACTTTTGATTTTAGAGACAATGATAAACAGGTAGTGCACCAACATTTTGCAGAGCCATGGAAGGTTACACTTGTCAATACCGGGCTTGAGACTATGACTGGTGGACGTGTCAAAAGAATACAGCCATACGTTAACAATGAACCTTTTATGCTAACTTATGGAGATGGGGTCGGAGATGTAAACATAAAAGCATTGCTGGACTATCATGTGGCAAGTGGAAAGATTGCAACTGTTACATCCGTTCAACCTGAAGGCAGGTTTGGGGCTTTAGATCTCTCGTCCGATGATAAAGTTCGCGGTTTCAGAGAAAAACCCAAGGGCGATGGGGTTTGGGTCAATGCTGGTTTCTTTGTGATGCAACCGGAATTTTTCAATTACATTGAGAACGATAAATCTATATTGGAAAGGGATCCCCTCGATCGTCTTGCCAAAGAATCAAATCTGGTAGCCTATAAGCATAAAGGCTTTTGGCATCCCATGGATAATTTAAGGGACAAGAATCACCTAGAGGACCTTTGGGTGAAAAACGCCGCTCCATGGAAACTTTGGTCATAAATGATTAACATTTCGGAAACATTTTGGTCTGGTAAAAGAGTGTTCGTGACCGGCCACACGGGATTCAAAGGGTCATGGCTTTGCCTCTGGCTTCATGCTCAAGGAGCAAAGGTTACGGGCTATGCGCTTGAAGCGCCGACAAAGCCAAGCATGTTCGAATTGTGCAAGGTCGG
>CAIPVD010000367.1 GCA_903868375.1 uncultured delta proteobacterium | reverse complement strand
TAATTTCGTGGGAACAAGCGTTAGTCCACGCTCTTTCATCTTTTGGAATATTTTCAGTATCTCTTTTTTATGCAGCAGTAACTTTCGGTCACGCTTCGGTTTGTGGTTCAAGTAATGGGCCGGTTCATATGGAGCAATGTGCGCGTTGATAAGCCAGATCTCGCCGTTCTTCATTAGCGCATACGCCTCGCTGATATTTGTGCCACCTGTGCGAAGCGACTTTGTCTCGCTCCCTGTCAGAACTATGCCGGCCTCTATCTTATCAAGCAGATGATAGTTGAACCCCGCCTTTCTATTCAGCGCAATAATCTTCTCCCCGCTTTTCTTTTCATTTTTCATTCTTAATTCTCAACTTCCGAGCAGCCCGCCGCTAATGATTATCTTCGAGGCATCTTCGATCGACAGATCCAAAACACGAACTTCGCTTTCGGGCAATATCAACATGAACCCGGATGTTGGGTTCGGCGTGGTTGGAACGAACACGGTCAGGTGCGGAACGTCTGAACTTGGCGAAAGGTTTGCGGCCACCGTTCCAGTTATGAAAGCAAGTGCAAATGAACCCTTGCGCGGGAATTCAACCAGGCAAACGCCTTTAAATTTTTCGCTGCCAGGTGTGAACGCCGTTGCAAGTATCTGTTTGAGCGTTGAATATATGGTATTGCCGAACGGTATCTTCGAGATGATGTAATCGCCGAGCGCGAACAGCTTTCTTCCAAGGTAGAGTCGCGTGAAGACGCCGACGATGAGTATCGCTGCAATTGTAAGCACAAGCCCTGCGCCCGGTATCCGCTCGCTCCCAAGGAACGAAGGCTGTATGGTCGCGGGCAAAAGCGATGCAATGAAGTCGTCCGCCCAAACGATTATGGTCTTAAGCACCCAAATGGTGAGCGCCACCGGCACAAGTACAAGTGTACCTGCTATAAAATATTTTTTAAAAAGCGATCTAAGAGTTTTCCAAAACATTAGCTTGTTTTCAAAATTTCGCCGGAAACGACTACCTTTCGGACGTTTATGGCCTTTGTATTCCGGACTATCGAATCATAAATGAGAGAACTCGACGGGCATTCTGGAACATCTATCAAGATATAGTCGGCCTGTTTGCCGACAGTTAAAGATCCGGTTAAATTTTCAAGAGACAACACGCGTGCGCCGCCTATTGTTGCCATCTGCAAAAGTTCGCGAGCTGTGGGCATTGGAGTTATCGCGGTTTCAGCAACGAACCTCATCTCATCCCAAAGGTTCACGCCCTTGGGCCCGTTAAGCGTGTCGGTGCCGATGCCAATAGGTATCCCATGTTCGCGAAGTTTTCCGAACGGAAAAGTCCCGTGGCCCAAGAAATGGTTCGTATGCGGACAATAGATGCTTCGGCACATATTGCGCGCTATAGTTGTGAAATCTCTAATACCTAAATGAAGTCCTCCGACTATCGCGGGCGAAGACTCTAGGAAACCAATTTCGCCCAAATATTGTATAGGGGTCTTGTGGTGCGGTGGCGGCAACGCGTCTGTCCAGCCGATCGCCGGGAAGAGCGTGGTTGCGATGGAACCTTTGGAATCGTAGAAAAATTCCATCTCTGTGAAAGATTCGGCCGCATGAATTTGCACCGGCACGCCATAATTTTTTGCGTGTTGGCCAATTATCGTAAGCAGATTCTTTGAAAGTAGATACGGCGAGAATGGGCCAAGTCCAACTTTTATAAGGTCGCTTCCTTTTTCGATGTATTTATCAACAATTGCCAGCGCCGATTCGAAACGGTCTTGAGCGGCGTCTCCAGCTCCCGCATATATCTCTGGGAATATCACGGCGCGGATTCCCATCTCTTCGGCTATGTTGAATATGCCTTCGAAGCAGGTCATGTCGCCGATGCATGTCGTTCCTGCGGCTATCATGTTGTTCAG
>CAIPVD010000366.1 GCA_903868375.1 uncultured delta proteobacterium | reverse complement strand
TCGAAACCTGTCTCCCCTGCAAGAAGTTTGATAAGACGGAGAAAAGATACATATGCAAAACACGAAACGTATCGTGAACATCGGATTTGTAGCGTTGGCGGCGGTAGTAGGATACTTTGTCTTACAGGTTACCGATACGCTTTGGGGCGTTTTTCGCTTCCATGCGCCGCAAGACCTTCCATTCACTCCTGCGCAGTTGATCGGTGTAGTAGCGGGCGTTATCGTTTTTATCTTGGTGAAGCGGAATAATAGGATCGTACAATTCTGTGACGAGGTCGTTGCTGAACTTGCGAAGGTAACGTGGCCGCCGAAGAAGGAAACGCTTCTTTCAACGGTCGTCGTTTCCATTATGGTTGGCATTTGCGCATTGATCCTTTTCTGCTTCGACACGCTTTGGGGCACGTTGGTTAAGCTCTTGTACCAGTGAGGAACTATGGCTAAAAATTGGTATGTAGTACATACATATTCGGGTTACGAGCAGAAGGCAAAGCAGGCGCTTCTTGAGAACATCAAGTCGAAGAACATGCACGAGTTCTTTGAAGACGTCCTGATACCTTCCGAAGACGTCGTTGAGATGAAGAAGGGCGTAAAGAAAACTTCCAAGCGCCAGTTTTTCCCAGGCTACATGCTCGTTAAGATGGAGCTGAACGAAAAGACCTGGCATTTGGTGAAAGATACGCCAAAGATCACCGGCTTTGTCGGCGGCTCGAAGAATCCGCCTATCGTCCCTGAAGAAGAAGTGCAGCGCATCACAAAGCAGATCGAAGAAGGAACATTAAAGCCAAAACCAAAGGTGGAGTTCGAAAAGGGCGAAGACGTTAGAGTTGTTAGCGGACCGTTCGCGACGTTCTCTGGCCTTGTAGATGAAGTCGATCAGGATAAGGGAAAATTACGTGTACTCGTTAGCATATTCGGCAGATCGACGCCGATAGAACTTGATTTTACGCAGGTTGAAAAAGTTTAATTAAAAGGCTGCTTGACGGTAGCACATCATTATATGTGCGCTTCTTACCGGATAGGTAGCACAAGATAGGTAAAGAGGGAAATATGGCAAAGAAAATAACGGCACAGATAAAACTTCAGTGCCCCGCAGGCGCGGCAAATCCTGCACCGCCGGTAGGGCCGGCACTTGGCCAGCATGGCGTTAACATCATGGACTTTTGCAAGCAGTTCAATGCAAAGACCCAGAGCCAGGCAGGGCTGATCATTCCGGTTATTATAACGGTGTATCAGGACAGAACGTTCTCGTTCATTCTGAAGACGCCGCCGGCTTCCGTGCTTCTTAAAAAGGAAGCGGGGATAGCGAAGGGGAGCGGAGTTCCAAACAAAGAAAAAGTTGGCAAGGTGAGCAAGGCTAAGGTTCAGGAGATCGCAAAGCTTAAAATGCCCGACCTTAACTGTTCCACACTTGAGGCTGCGATCAAACAGGTCGAAGGGACCGCGCGCAGTATGGGAATCGAAGTCATCTAAAGGAATTGAGGTAAATTATGGCAGGTAAAAAATATACAAAAAGTGCAGCACTCGTTGACGAAGATAAGAAGTACAGCGTCGAAGAGGCCTTTGCTATCTTAGATAAGATGGAAAAGGCAAAATACGACGAAACCGTTAACGTTGCGATACGTTTGGGCGTTGACCCAAAGCAGTCCGATCAGATGGTTAGAGGCGCAATTCCTCTTCCACACGGGCTTGGCAAGGATGTCAAAGTCGTTGTCTTCGCAAAGGGCGAGAAGGACAAAGAAGCTCGCGAAGCAGGAGCCAACGAAGTCGGAGCAGAAGACCTGGTCGCAAAGATTCAAGCAGGCTGGATGGATTTCGACAAGGCTATCGCAACACCCGACATGATGGGCGTTGTTTCCAAGATCGGTAAGTTGTTAGGCCCCAGAGGCCTGATGCCGAACCCGAAGGTTGGAACGGTTACGTTCGATATCTCTAAAGCGGTAAAAGAAGCGAAGGCCGGACGCGTTGAGTTCAAGGTAGAGAAGGCCGGTATCGTGCAAACGCCGATAGGTAAGCGTTCTTTCGGTGCAGCGAAGCTTCAGGATAATTTCATGGCCCTCTACGAGGCGGTATTGAAGGCGAAGCCGTCCTCTTCAAAGGGAATATATGTGAGAAGCGTGGCAATATCTTCTACGATGAGCCCTGGGATCAGGGTTAACGTGGGAGCATTAAAAGTCTAAAGGAGTTTTATGAATCGTGTACAAAAATCAGAATCTGTAAGGACATTTACAGAGAGGTTGAAAAATGCAAAGACGTTCGTGCTGGCCGATTACAAAGGCCTGACCGTCGAACAGTTGACCAACTTACGCCGCAAGCTTTACGCTGCGAAGTCGAACATCAACATCATTAAGAACCGCCTCTTCAAGCGCGCTCTGAAAGACCT
>CAIPVD010000365.1 GCA_903868375.1 uncultured delta proteobacterium | reverse complement strand
GTATGAGGATCGCGGAAATTTGCGAGTACCGTAGTTGCATGTGTGCCGGAATAAAGGAAACGACTCACCTGGCAATGTGCGTACAACTTTGCGCCGGCGTTTATTGCGAGCGGAATATATGACAAGTTCGTGCTCTGTTTTGCGTTAGTTGGGCACCCAAAACAGCAAACACCGCTACCGCAACATCCGGGCGCATCACGAAGGAGCGGCTTACCGTTTAAACCTAATGCATGGATGCCGCGTTCAAAGACTTCCGTATTCTTCTTCAATATCTCTGCAGGCGCAACCTGTAACGTCTTTTCGACTTCATCGTAATATTTAGACATCCTGTCGGCCGACCATGTAGCAAGGCCAAAATCGCGGCTCCATTTGTCGAACAACTTGGCAGGCGTCCTAAAGCATGTACCTGAATTGATAGTTGTGGTGCCTCCAACGCATTTTCCCATCGGCACAAGTATCGCGGGCCAGCCGAATGTATTAATGACGCCGCCGTTACGGTAGAGCATCTTCGTCATGCCAACCGCGTCCTGGCCAAAATCTTCAACGCCGAAAAATCCGCCTTCCTCCAGGATAACAACTTTTCTGCCGGCTTCGGCCAGCGTCTTTGCTACCGCGGCTCCGCCGGCACCGCTTCCTATCACACACACATCGCACTCTTCTTTAACGTCGCGGTCTGATGGTGAGATAAAAACGTTCTCGTGCGAGAACGGTATAGATTTGTGCGGTGGCTTGAAAGAAGGCGTATAGCCGACGCTTATGGCGACATCGGGGATCGAGTAGTAGTTCATGTAGGTGATCGCGTCTAAGAAACGCCAGAGCGACCGTTTTGCCGCGAACCACGAATTGTGCCACGCTTCTAAATAACGCTTGCGCAATGCAACGTCCATCTGCAGAAATGTTTTGAACCGCGCGCGATAAAAGAATGCGCCGTAGTTGAAGATAAGAAGTACTAACCTGAAACCAAGGCGATCATCTTTGGAGAAATATTTCAGGTGGTCGTCTATTTTTTCTACAAGCTTATGATCGGATATCTGTCCGCCCGGGATCAAAGTCTCGGCAAATATCTGCAAAATGTGCTGTTCTTTTTTAGATAACGACATAACAGATCAATTCTCTATTTTCGCTCGTTCGACGGCTTCTTTCATCGTCTTAACAAGTTCGTCGGCGCCAGGCACATTGCCCACGATACTTAAGTCCTCGTATATCTTTCCGCTCGGCGAAACGAACAGGACCGTCGGCCAGCCTATGACATGATATTTATCTAGCACCCTCTTCACTTCATCGGTTTCGGTCGTCGCATCGACGTGAAGCATTACGAGGTCGTGAGCAAGCATTGCAACGTCGTGGCTCTCGCCTATCTCGCTTTCAAGTTCAATGCAAGGAGGGCACCACCTGGCACCGAATATTAACATGATCGGCTTCTTTGCAGAAAGCGCTTCGTCTAAAGCCTGCGGCTCGCTGCTTTCCCAAGAGATCCCGCCGTGCGAGCTAAGTCCATTCACGGGAACGAGCGACGTGAAGTAATAGACCGCAGGAATCAGAAGAGCAACCCCTAATATTTTTTTGACGTGACCTCCCGCTTTTACGCTTTTTAAGCGGCTTGCAAGGGTTCCATAGAAAGTCCCTACGATTATATAGAACGCGCCGACGCCGAACGCGTAAACGCCCAAGAGTTGCGCGCCAAAGAGATATTCTTTTTTAGCTGCGACCCAAACTGCCATGGGGCCAAGAACGGGCCCGACGCAAGGAGTTGCAAGAAATCCTATCGATATACCGCTTAAGAACGCGCCTCGGTAGCCTTTGCCTCCGACTTTCGAGAAGAATTCGCGTAAGCGGACAGGAAGCTGAAACGTGAAGAATCCGAACATTGAAAGGCTCATCGCCAGGAAGAAAAGGACGAGGAAGATAAGGAATATCCTTTTCTGAAACAGAAATCCAATTTGGCTACCCGCTGTTGCTGCAATAACGCCCACCGCGGAATATGTGACCGCAATTCCCGCCACAAGGCAAAGAGATAGCAAGAAATTGTGAAGGACATGCCCTTTTCTATGAACGCCGATGATAAGTAATGTAATTGGAATAAGCGGCCACACGCACGGCGTCATGCTCGTAAGCAGTCCAGCGATGAATGCTACGAGGATCGCAACGTGCCTTCCTTTGGCGACTACGCTCTTAAAATCCTTTGCGTTAAGCAGTTCTGCAAGCGAAAAATGAGCCTCTTCCATCTTCATTTGAGGTTCGGCCGATATCGCCCCTTCGGCAGGTACAACGTCTATCTTCCAGGTAAGCAGATGCTCTTCGGGGCGCAGGCACAGCTTTTCTTCGCAGCCCTGAAATTCAAGCATGGCTTCGACTTCCCGCGCTCCTTCTTTTGCATCCTTTGGAAGCGCGAACGTCACGGAGATGACAGCTTCGCCTTCAGGGAAGATCTCCACCGTTTTACCGGTAACCGAGTCCGTATGAGAAACGGACTTCGGATATTTGATCGATTCCACCCTAACGCCTTCAAGCGCCGTAAATGAAAGGTCGGTCTTGTCCTTATACAGGAAATGGCCGGCTGGCACCCGAATAATCACGTCGGACACGAGTTTATGGGTAGGCGCCATTTTAAGAATGCCATCTTGCCAGCTAATTTCAAAGGGCGATTGATATGCCGCTACCGCCAATACGGGAATAGTGGCCAAAACGAGGCAAAGTATGAGAAAAAACTTTCGCATAGGCCCATTAATATACAGATTT
>CAIPVD010000364.1 GCA_903868375.1 uncultured delta proteobacterium | reverse complement strand
CTGTAAAACCAAAGGGGCGTCCGTTCACCAAGATGTATGGTAGTGGGAACGATTTCGTCGTCCTTCCATGCATCGGTTTCAAACCACAATCCTTACAAAAATTGGGGCGCGATCTTTGCGACAGGCGCAGGGGTGTAGGCGCCGACCAGCTTCTTCTTTTATATAAAGGAAGAAAGGCCGATTTCAAATTGCAGATATTCAATCCTGACGGGAGCGAAGCGGAGATGTGCGGCAACGGTATTCGCTGCGCGGCGAAATATGCGATCGAAGAAAAATTAACGCAAAAACGCGAAATAGGTTTCGAAACGCTTGCCGGAATCAAAACGGTTAAGTGTTTAGGCAAGCATTCGTTCCAGGTTAATATGGGCGAACCGATCATGAAGGGAAAAGATATCCCTGTGAATTTGAGCGGAAGGATAATCAACCGCCCACTCAAGACGGAACTTAAAGAATTCAGGATAACCTGCATTTCCATGGGAAATCCGCATACGGTGATATTTGTAGAAGATGTCGATATTTGCCCCGTGGAAAAGTATGGGCCTTATATCGAGACCTATCATTCTTTTCCGAAAAGAACGAACGTCGAGTTCGTGCAGATAATTTCGCAAACAGAGGTGAAGATGCGCGTGTGGGAGCGTGGTGCTGGAGAAACCGAGGGTTGCGGGACCGGTGCGTGTGCAGCTACGGTCGCAAGCGTGCTTAACGGATTTACGGGCCGTGAAATTACGGTTGCGCAGCCGGGAGGCAAGGTCACTGTCAATTGGGATGCCAAGACCGGCAAGGTATTTTTAACAGGTACGGCGGAGGTTGTATTTAAGGGAGAAATTGAAATTTAGGATGAGTTGACCAAGTTTGTAAGTTGATAAGTTGACCGAGTTATTCTGAAACCAACTTGGTCAACATAGGAACTTGGTCAACTTGGTCAACTATGTTCCAAGGCGTCTTTACGGCGATAGTCACACCATTCAAAAACGGCAAGGTCGATGAGAAAGCGCTTCGCGACCTGGTCGAGTGGCAGATACAAGAAGGAATTCACGGGCTCGTTGCCTGCGGTTCCACTGGCGAGGCGATGACGCTCTCTGACGATGAATGGGAAGATGTTATATCCATCGTTCTAAAGCAGGTGGCAAATCGAGTTCCGGTAATAGCTGGCGCCGGTTCAAATTCTACAGATAAAGCGATAAAATTTAATAAGCGCGTCTATAAAATGGGCGTTGCAGCGAGCCTTCAGGTGACGCCATATTACAACAAGCCGACGCAAGAAGGGCTGTTCCAACATTTTAAGGCAATTGCGGAATCGGCACCCGATCTTCCCGTTATTTTATACAATGTGCCCGGGCGTACTGCAGTGAATATGCTGCCTGAAACCGTCGCGCGACTTTCTAAAATAAAAAATATCGTAGGGCTAAAAGAGGCGAGTGGCGACCTAGCGCAGGTGAAAAAGATACGCCAGCTTGTGCCGAAAGCTTTCGTTATTATGTCGGGCGAAGATGCGCAGAACTTTGCCATTTATGAACTTGGCGGAGTTGGCGCAATATCTGTGGCATCAAATATAATGCCAGCAAAAGTATCTGACGTCTGGAACAAGTTCGAATCGTGCGACGCGGAAGGCGCAAAGTTCGTTCAGGAAGAGCTGCTGCCTCTCAATAAGGCGATATTTTTCGAAACCAATCCGATACCCACCAAAGCTTCCCTTGCCTTAATGGGAAAGATCAAAGACGAATTAAGGTTGCCATTGACACCGATGACCTCGGAGAATAAGGCGCGCTTGGCCGAAGTCCTGAAAAGCTACAAGTTGATTTGACCCGACGCATAATTGCATTGAGTTTACTTCGTTTTTAAAGTAGTATACCGCTCCAATAACTAGGAGGAAAATATGAAGAAGGTACTAGTCATGTCGGTTGTTTTCTGCTTGGTCGCGGGTTTTGCTTTGGCGGATACGGCGGCTTCAACCTCGCCAACACCGCTATCGAAGAGCGTGCAGTTAACTGCCGCTAAACCAAGGTCGGTAACTAATGACAAATCTTGGAAGGCGATGAAAAACTCGGCGTGCGTAAAAGAAGCGGCGCTTACGGATCTGGAAATGAAGGTGTTAGATGGTTCATTTTCGAAGTTTTGGAGTGATCCTTTGTGCTGCAGTTCAGACGTCGTAGATAGGAAATCATGTCTCGAAGAAAAGGGAAACGGATTTCAATTCATTACTAGCATATTCAGTGAAAAAATAAATGTGGATTTAAATTTAGTTTATAATAATTACTTAGTAAGCCTCGGCGGTGCTAATGCCAGTGCTCATAACAACGCAACTGAAGATAGATGTGCCAATCAAACAATAGGTACAGAAGATAGTCAGTTAGAAGTTGATATTAAAAAGTACATTGCTTTCGTTAAATGTGAGCTGGACAGGTTTGTTATAGAAGACGGCACATATTATGATTCTCTCTCAAAATTGCAAAAGAAAGAATAAATAGGCAAAATTGTGAAGAACTGCAAATTCAACAACAAGGAGAAAAATATGAAGAAGGCGCTCTTGGTATCGATTATTTTTTGCTTGGTCGTAGGTTCCGTTTTGGCGGACAACTCGGGGTTACAAAAGAGGTCGCCTATACTGTTAACTGCCAGCAAGGCAAAACCGATGACCGACGTGAAATTCTGGAATACATTGAAGAACACGGTATGTATGAAAGATGTGGCACTTTCCGATGAAGAGTTGAATGTGTTAGATGCCACCTATTTGATTTTTAATGATCCATTCTGCTGCGCTTCATGGGTATCGGATAGAAATGTTTGTCTCCAGCAGAGGAAAGATACATTTAACAGCGTTGCCGCCGCGCTTTCACTTCTCGTGAACCAGGACCTGAAGTCTCTTTTGCCTGATGCCGCCGGTATGACCCCTATTTCTACCATTAGCGAATGTTCCACATTTAAGTCTGAATCGGATGATTCGAAGATATATGTCAGCTACGCCAAATGTGAATTGGACAATCTCGTTACGGTGTTCCATCAATATCAAGACAATATCTCCAAATTAAAATTAAAACTTGGTGAGGGATTATCGGAAACATTAAAGAAGAGCCCTCTCGACACAAAAAAATCGCCTGATTGGCGACCGTAAATAAAGTAGCATCAATAAAGCTTTGGCTCACGGAAGTTCTGAAGAACTACCGGCTTATATAATTGTTATGACAAAAATTGTTCTAGCGGGTGCCGATGGACGAATGGGCCGAGCGATACTGAAGGTGCTGCCGGATTTCAAAGGGCTGCACTTGACTGGCGCGCTCGAATCGATGGGCCATCCTCACATAGGCAAAAAAATATTCGGCGAGGTAAAGCTCCATAACGAGCTTATGGCGATAATCAGAGACGCCGACGTATTGATAGATTTCACATCGCCCGAATCTTCCATCGTAAATCTAAAAATAGCGGCATCAACAGGAAAGCCCGTTGTGATAGGTGCCACCGGCCACAATACGGACCAGCGCGCCGAGATAGCGTCGCTCTCCAAAATGGTGCCTATCGTCCATTCGCCGAACATGAGCGTTGGCGTTAACGTAATGTGGAAGATAATAACCGAAGCAGCTCAGGTTTTGGGCGCAGATTACAAGATAGATATCGTAGAAGCACACCATGTGCATAAAAAAGATGCGCCGAGCGGAACCGCAAAAAAAATGGTCGAGATGATAGAAGTCGCCTGCGGTGAAAAGGTGGCAAAACAGGTGAATGTGAAATCGATAAGGGAAGGCGAGATCGTAGGCGACCACGAGATAACATTTGCAAGCCCATACGAAACGCTTTCCATTTCGCATCACGCAGTATCTCGCGAGGTCTTTGCCGCCGGAGCGCTCAAGGCCGCTGCATGGCTCGTGAGCCAACCGGCAGGGCTTTACAATATGAACGATGTTTTAGGGATCTGATATGCAATCCAAAAAATTACAACAGTTGCCTCCTTATCTATTCGCGGAGATCGATGCAAAGAAGAAGGTTGTTGCCGCAAAAGGAATTGACCTTATAGACCTATCCATTGGCGATCCGGACATCCCGACACATGGCCATATAATAGATGCGCTTTGCAATGCAGCCAGGAAACCCAAGAATCATCGCTATCCGCCGTACAACGGCATAAAGAAATTTCGCGAGGCGGCATCTGAATACATGGCCCATAAGCGGAAGGTGCGCTTAAGTTCTGAAACCGAGATCTTAACGCTGATAGGTTCGAAAGAAGGCATTGCGCACGTTCCCTTCGTCCTGGCAGATCCGGGCGACGTTATACTTGTGCCTTCTCCAGGGTACCCTGTTTACACCGCGGCTTCTATTCTTGCGGGATGCATTCCTTACGAGATGCCTCTTAAGAAAGAGAATAAATTCTTGCCAGACCTTGCAGCCATTCCAAAAGACGTTCTAAAAAAGGCGCGAGTTCTGTTCATCAATTACCCGAACAACCCAACGGCTGCGACAGCAAATTTCGATTTCTTCGAAGAAACGGTAGCGTTTGCGCATAGGCATAATCTTGTGATCTGCCACGACGCCGCATACATCGAAGTCGCGTACGACAACTATCAAGCTCCGAGCATCTTCGAGATAAACGGGGCTATTGATGTGGCGGTCGAGTTCCATTCGTTATCCAAAACGTACAACATGACCGGCTGGCGCTTGGGATTTGCCGCCGGAAATAAAGAGGCGCTCGCAGCAATTGGTAAGTTTAAGGCGAACATCGATTCTTCCGCCACCGCGTTCGTTCAAGAAGCTGGTGCCATTGCTTTAACTGGCAACCAATCGTGCGTTTACGAAACATGCGAGATATTCAAAAAACGGCGAGACATTCTGGTAAGCGCGCTTAATAAGTCCGGTTGGGATGTAACGGCGCCGCAAGCCACGTTCTATATCTGGGCGGAAATTCCAAGAGCTGCGAAGACGAAAGATTCTAAAAAGTTTGCAACTGCGGTTTTGGAGAAGACCGGTGTCGTGATAACTCCAGGTGTTGGTTTCGGAACCTACGGCGAAGGTTCTGTCAGATTCTCGCTCACCTCACCGACCGATCGAATTGAAGAGGCGGTTCACAGATTATCTGGGCTTGTCTAATTACAATTTTGCGTGTCATACCTGGCCGTTCCATTTGAACCTGGATATGTTGCTTGTAACCAGACCGACAGCGCATCGCTGGAAAAAGAAAGATCTACAAAATTATCGGTGGTTCCCCATAAAAATTGGCTGCTTGTGGCGAGGAAACATTTGATCCCGTCTTCGCAGGCAATTGGCGCCGCACTGGGATTTACTGCCGTCGAGTGGGCCGCGTCATAACAAAGTTTGACTTTGAGAGAGTTAGGATTATCGAAGGGTGTTCCGGAATTATAATATTGTATAGATATGGAGGCCGTGTCGTTAACTACCGGCTTAATGCATCCAGCCGATGATGGATATCCTGCCAGCATGCATGAACAAGACGCCTGATGCGAAGGGGCGTCGAAGCAGCTGATGACCAAATATTTGTTCGTTGGGTCATCTATCATGCAACAGACATTGCCTTCGTCTGTATAGCCGTCGCAATCGTTGTCCTTGCCGTCGCAGATTTCTGTGGTTGAAGGTTTTGGAGTGCAATCATCCACCTCTTTGCCACTCTTGCACGATTTGGTGCCGGTCGTTGCGCATTCTCCGATTCCGCATGTTGTAGTCGCCTGAACGTAATCTTCGACGGTCTGGCCGTTACAGTCATCATCGATGCCGTTGCAGCTAGCATCGTTTAGTGCTGGAGTTCCAGGCTTACAGCTATCGGTTTCGGCTCCGTTAATGCACGTTTTTAATCCTTGGGCAATGCAGGCGCCAACGCCGCACGTGGTCTGCATTTTGACATAATCTTCGTCTGTTTGACCGTTACAATCGTCATCGACTCCGTTGCAATTGGCATCGTTTAATGCCGGAGTGCCGGGCGTGCAGGCGTCGGTCTCTATGCCATCGATACACTTTTTTAATCCTTGAGCAAGACAAGCGCCGATCCCGCATGTGATAGCTTTTTGAACGTAACCTTCATCCGTTTTCCCATCGCAATTGTCGTCGATCCCGTTGCAATTGGCATCGTTTGCTGCCGGAGTTCCAGCCTTGCAGCTATCTGTTTCAACTCCGCCAATGCACGTTATTAAACCATGAGCCAGACATGCTCCGATACCACAATCGGTTGCGGTTGAAACGTAAT
>CAIPVD010000363.1 GCA_903868375.1 uncultured delta proteobacterium | reverse complement strand
GTCAGGTTGGCCGGTCTTTGGGCAAAGGCACGTGAACTCCGGGCATTCGCAGGTTATAACGTAATCGCGCTTTGGCTCCGGGTTTGGAAACGTTTCTAGGTTCTTTGATGGTTGTGTCGGCATGTTAGTATCCTGTTTTTTCAGCAGCTTTACCAGTTACGATCGCAATGCCTTTCGATGCTCCAATCCTGGTAGCTCCTGCAAGAATCATTTTCTCCACGTCTTCGCGCGAGCCGATTCCGCCTGAAGCCTTCACCCCCATTTCATTACCGACAATGTATCTCATCAATGCGACATCTTCCACCTTTGCGCCGCCGGACCCAAAACCGGTGGAAGTCTTTACAAACGCGGCGCCCGCTGCTTTAGCTAACATGCACGCGGCTATTTTTTCATCGTCGGTTAAGGCGCTTGCTTCAATGATAACCTTTACCGGCACATCGCCGCATGCGTGGACGACTGCTAATATGTCTTCATATGCGGCTTGAAGGTCCCTTGATTTAAGCGCGCCAATGTTTATCACCATGTCGATCTCTAAAGCGCCATTTTTTATCGCAGTCGCAGCCTCGAACGCCTTCGAATCGCTATCCATTGCACCGAGCGGAAATCCGACCACCGAGATCGGCTTCACTCCGCTTCCTTCCAATTCACGTGCAACGAGCGGAATATTCGCCGAATTCACACAAACGGTCGCAAATTTATATTGCCTTGCCTCGGCACATACTTTCTTTAGATCCTCTTTTGAGGCGATCGCCGCCAAAAGGGTATGGTCGATCATAGAAGCGATATTTAACGAATGCAAATCGATCCTCCAGTGTTCATCCATACCGAAATTTAAGGGATCCAATTTAAGGCCAAGCGAGGCGACTCCGCTAATGACCGAGGCTATTACGCTACGAACTTTTACTTCATCAAATGTCCTTGTCATAGTTCCTCCAGTTATTGTTCCTTCACCTGTGGCCATAAGAGATCTTGTAGTTCTCCTTGGCGATGCCAGCGGCGATTCACCCGCGAACAGTGCTGCCTGTGAAAATGTATTCTCTCGCATGAACAGGCCGGTAGCCAACGTATCGGCTTGCATTGAAAAAATAGATGCTGCGTCGAACGTTACGTTTGTTGCTTGCGATCCCAAGAGCGTGTTTGGCGCAAATGTCCCTGACGCAAATGTTGGCAAAATTCCTGAACCGGTAATCATTATAAATGTCCTTTCATTAAAACCGGGGACATACACTTAATTCCGAAATTAAGTGTATGTCCCCAATGTGGAGGTGGGCGGAATCGCACCGCCGTCCGAAGATACATCAAGCTGGCTTCTACATGCTTAGATCCGTGATTTGCATTCGCAAGTGGCAGCTCCCGCGGTCTAGGATCTGCCACGAACTATCCTGCAAATTTTCTCGCTCCATGCATCACAGGCGCTGCATGGAACCAGCCCACTGTCGGCGCCATTTACCGCATAGTGGGTGTCTACGGATGGCGCGCTGCCTTATTAGGCTGCGAGTGCTAATTCGTCATTGGCACTTAAATATTGTTCCGGTCAGTTTAACGACTTGATGAGACTGGTCGGCATGCTGCCATACTTCGATGCGTTATCTCCGTCGAAGCTAAGTTCACCCCCTAGCTCGCGCAACCTACAACGCATAATGTTTCGTTGTCAAGCCCGCGTTACAAATGAAGTCTTGACGTCATGAAGAAACAGCATATATATGCACGCAAAAAGGAATATATATGCGCATAAGAGTAAAGGTCACAAAGAAGCAATCTCGCCAGGATATGATACTTCGCCTGGTAAGAGAAAATCAAATTAGCACGCAGCAGGACCTTGAAAAAGAACTTGTTAAGTTCGGTTTCGAGGTGACGCAGTCATCGCTGTCGCGCGACATTGCAGAGTTAGGCCTTGTTAAGCAGCACGGCCATTATGTCATTCCTCCGCGGCAGATGCATGGTCCAACTCCTCTCATCACGTCGATAGAAACGGCTGGGCCGTATATGCTTGTGATAAAAACGCTGGTCGGCGCGGCGGCATCGGTGGGAATTTCTATAGATGGGCAAAAGATACCCGGTGTGGTCGGTTCTGTGTCAGGCGATGATACCGTATTTGTTGCCGCGTCTAGCGGTTCGTCGCACGACGCTATCAAAAAGGCGGTCCGAAAGATATTCAAGGGAGAATGACCATATGAAAAAAGGAATCAAATATGCGGGTATAGGGATTGGTGTGATCGTTGTGCTTGGGCTCATAGTCCCGTTTCTTATTCCCACGAAAACGTATAAGGGCCTTATATTAAAGGAAGCGAACAGCAGGATCAACGGTACGCTCGAACTTGCCGACGTGAGAATTAAGTTCCTGCCAGTTCCCGGCCTGAAACTTAAAGGTGTAAAAATTTCCAATACCACCGGCGAATTCGCGGGCCAGCCGATCATTACCGCTGGCGAAATTTCCGCGAATGTCCAGTTACTTCCTCTTTTATCCAAGAACGCCATCGTTTCGCTGAAGCTCATAAACCCAGAGGTGTTTTATCGCACGGGCAAGAATGGCAAAACGAACATAGATGAACTTTTGAAGAATACAGCCTTAGACGAAAAAAATCCGACGAGCGGATTTTTAGTACATAACGCCTATGCCGAAGTGACAAAACCTGCGGTTGAAAAATCTGCGTGGAAGGTCATGATATCCGGTGTCGAGATTAAAGATGGCCACGCGGTAATGTCAAAAGAAGACGAGGCGTCAACTGAAGTTAAGCGCCTCGACCTGCAATTGTCCGAAACGCGCATTAGCCTTGCGGCGGCACTTCTTGGCGGCGATACGCAGAACATAAAACTTAGCGGTAAGCTTGCCCTTAACATGGCGGAGAAAAAGGCCGAGGCGAAGGAATGGGGCCTTTCGATAGGCGATGCAAAGTTCCATCTGAACGCGAAGGTGAATTACAACGATCCGATAAGTGCAGATATCAATCTCTCGCTTCCAAAGGCCACCATTGGAGATCTTTTAGCGGCCGATCCAAGGATACTAAAGTCGCTGCCGAAGGATATCTCAAAAGATGCACTTTCGAAGACGCCTCTTAACGTGAATTTGGAGGCTGCGTATGATAAGTCCGGCGTTGCCATAAAAAAACTTATTTTCATGATCGGTGACACGAAACTCGTAGCAAGCGGCAACGTTTCGATGGAGAACGGGATGCTTGCCGGCATCTCTGCGGATATCGATCCGATAAAGATCGCGGAGCTAAAGAGTATCCTCCCAGCGCTAAAGCCCGTGGCCGGCGTTTCCGACCCAAAGGTTAGCCTGCGTATCGATGGGCCTCTGCAAAGTCCGAAGAAGCTGGTCGTGAGCGGCCATGTTGAATCGAAGAATGTCAAATACCAGGAATACGAAATATCGAACTTCAAGGCGGACGTAAAATACGGGAACGAAAAGATTAACTTAAGTTCGATAACCGGCAATCTTTACAGCGGAACGCTTAAGGGAAACGGTTCTCTCGGCATGGCGGGCGAACCGACTTATGATGCCGATGTAATTATCGATGGCGTCGATATGTCGCAGGTGCCGGCGACGAAGATCCTGCTTAAAGGCAAGGGGACGCTGAAGGTCAATGCTACCGGCCGAGGAACAGAGGCGGTTGCGATTAAGAAGAACCTGAAGGCGAACGGCAGTATTTATCTTGCGAACGGAGATATACCTTCGCTTAAGCTTGGCGAAAAAATATTTGGTAATCAGGTGTGGGATGTTCTTGCAAGGGCGAACGTTGGCCTGAACGATGCGAAGCTGAAAGAACTGCGTTCGCTCGATGCATCGTGCAAAGATTTTAGCCTGACGTTCAAGATAGATAACGGCGTTATCACGACCCCAGATATTAAGTGGCAACATGCCAAGTACCGCGCGACGCTGAACGGAACGGTCACGATGGATGAGCGGTTAAACTATAAAGGTGAATTTTCTCTCTTGAAACCTACGACCGATATTTTAGTCGCCAATCAGTCGGCCAGAAATGTCCTCGTAAATAAAAGCGGCGAACTTATGGTGCCGTTCAATGTCGCCGGAAATGTTTCGGACCCGAAAGTTACTCCCGACGAAAAATACCTAGCCGGGCTTTTCACCAAAGCGGCAGCCGCGGTTTTGGCGGGCAAGGCGAAAGAGGTTATCCAAAACAAAGTTGCCCCAAATGTTCAAGAAGGCGGCAAGAAACTGCTTCAGGGAATATTTGGAAAGTAAGGTCTACAAAACATCAATAAAATTGGCATGTTTCATGCTTATTCTCAAAATAGGCGGCATATTATATTATCCGTCTTGGGCTTTAAAAGGCTTTAACCATTTAAAATAAATGGTTATTTGAGAAAGGTCGAGTCTATGAGGCTGTCAAGTTTCCTTATAGTGACTTTTGGCGTTGGGGTCATTTCTTACCCCGTCCTTCATATGCCTAGCAGCCATCAGCTTTTCATGGCAGGTAACGATAAACAAGCCGAACCTGCACCAAAACCGGAGAGTGGAAAAAAGGAATTTGCCTTCATTAATGATGCAGGGTTTATCGAAGAATCGGACCTGGACAGTTCCGAAAAGCAGTATCATATTATAGTAAATATTCCGGCAACAAAATTGACGCTCTATGAAAACGAGAAGCCCATTCTAACTTTTCTCGTTGCAGTTGGGCAGGCCATATATAAAACCCCCGTCAGCCATCAGGAAATATCTCGCATCGAATGGAACCCATGGTGGTATCCGCCAAAGAGCGAGTGGGCAAAGGATGAAAAGATAACTCCGCCAGGGCCTAAAAATCCTCTTGGCCCGGTGAAGCTTCCGATGAGCGAAGATATTAGAATGCATGGTACCACAAAGGATTCGAGTATCGGCCATGCGGCGTCGCACGGCTGTATTCGCATGCATTCGAAAGATGCGGTAACGCTCGCATGGTATCTGCAAACGCATTTGAGTGAGAAGACAGATGTTGCGCTATTGGAAAAATATAAGAAGCAGAGCCGTACGACATTTCATGTGAAGCTGGAACGTGTCGTACCGGTCGACATCATTTACAATCCGGTGGTCGTTGAGGCGGACGTTATCAATTTTTATCCAGACATGTACGGCAAGGTGAAGGATATGAAAGAAACCGCGGAGTGGTCGCTATTTGCAAGCGGTATCGACCCATTCGCGCTAGACCTATCCGCACTTCCGCAGGCAAAGGGCAATCTCGCCAAAATAGAAGTGAAAGATTTGATCTTGCAGTGAAGTCGCCTACCAATATCTAACTGGCCCTACATCTACATGAACGAAGCGTCCGGCATAGTAGCCGACGCCGCCGGATTTCAACGACTTGGCATAATCGCGGATCGATTTAATGGAAACGCCGGGGATCTTAATATCCATTGCCATCCCCTGCATATGAAGACTTTCTCTCGCAACCTTATGTCCGCGAGAACGTAAATTTGCATTAAACGCCGGGCTTCTGTAACCGGAGATAACGTCGATCCTGTCGGCGCTAAAATGGTCTTGGATGTTTGCTACGAGTTCGATCAGTTCCAGCGACATATCGGTCTCTTCACCAGCATTTCTGCAACGGAGCAGTCGGTTCAGCTCCGCAAGTCCGTCCTTCAAATATTCGCCGGGGGCGCTCTTGTATTTTACCGTTTCAAGCTCATCCGAGTGTGTATTGAATATCGTAAGTATGCCTGCACCCGTATGTTCGAATATTTCCTGCGGAATATAAGCGGTTTGTGCGAATTTTGCCGGCCAAATAAATATTAGGCAAATGGCTATTATAAAAGCTAATTTCGTCATTATGTTATTATTTATTGGTATAAAACGATAAAGCCCGCGCTAAATCTTTGATAACTCTAACAGAACGGTGCCTAAATTTCAAGCCGTTTCTTTTGTAACTCTAATTTACCACATTAAGGCGCGTCCCGTCCGTCAGAAAACCTTTTACAACGTTTGCCGCTTCTATCGCGACGGCTTCTTGCGCCTCCGAGGTCGATGCACCGAGATGAGGAGTTGTTATGCAATTTTCAAGCTCTCTGAATATCGGTTTTTCGAAAGGCTCGGACGTGAAGACATCAAGTGCTGCTCCTGCGATCATCTTTTCCTTAAGTGCATGGGCTAGGTCCGCTTCATTTATGATACCGCCACGTGCGCAGTTGATAAGCCGCACGGTCGGCTTCATTGTCTTCATCTCGTTTAAGCTTATCAAATTTTCGGTCTCTTTTGTAAGGGTCGTGTGAACGGTGATAAAGTCGGATGTTTTAAACAATGTTTCAAGCGTGGCAGGAACGATACCTAACTCCGCCATTATTTCTTTCGATAGATACGGATCGAAACCTATTACCTTCATTCTAAAGCACTGCGCCATCTTCGCCACTTCTCTGCCAACGCGGCCAAGCCCTATTATGCCCAGTGTCTTGCCCGCAAGTTCGGTCCCTTTGAATTTTTTCTTCTCCCAATTTCCTTTCGACATTGCAGCGCTAGATTGCGGAATGTGCCTTGCAAGCGAAAGTATCATTCCAAACGTTAGCTCTGCGGTAGATATCGAATTGCCAGCTGGCGCGTTCGCGACCGATATGCCATGTTCCGTTGCCGCTTTAACATCGACATTGTCTATGCCGACACCAGCCCTAACGATGATCTTTAGATGTTTTGCTTTTTCGATCACGTCGTGGCCTACCTTGGAGGCGCTTCTGACTACAAGCGCATGGAACGGCTCTATCTTGTCGAGCAGCTCCTGATGCGTTAGAGCTTCGTGATAGACGATCTCAAAATTTGAATTGCTTTCTAAAAAACTGCGGCCGGATTTGGAAAAACCGTCGGTGCAAAGTATCTTGAATTTCATTGTTTCCTCTCAAATTCTTTCATGAACGCGAATAGTTCTTTAACGCCATCAAGCGGGAAGGCGTTGTATATCGATGCCCTGATGCCGCCGACAAGCCTGTGGCCCTTAAGCCCCGACATGTCTTTTGCCGCAGCTTCTTTAATGAACTTTTCTTCCAGCTCCGGCGTTGGCAGGTTGAACGTAACGTTCATAAGCGAACGGCTATCCTTATCTGCGCTTCCCTTATAAAATGAAGAGCCATCGATCGCTTCATAGAGCATCGCCGCCTTTTGCCTGTTCAGAGATTCTATCTTCTCTAGGCCCTGTTTTTTAAGCCAGTCGAGCGTTAGCTTCATGGCGTAAATAGCAAATACAGGAGGCGTATTAAATAACGAGTTGTTCTCGGTGTGAGTTGAATATTTCAGCATCGTGTGCACGGAATGGTAGTTCTTTGTAGCAAGGTCGTCCCTTATTAATACCACTGTGACACCTGCGGGCCCTATGTTCTTCTGTGCGCCGGCATAGATGAGGCCAAACTTTGAAACATCTATCTTTCGGCAGAGTATGTCCGACGACATGTCTGCGACAAGCGGCACGGCGCCGGTTTCAGGAAATGCGTGATATTCGGTTCCATATATCGTGTTGTTCGATGTGATGTGCAGATAGCTTGTGTTAGCTGTTGTCTTTATTTCGGAGGGCGTAGGCACGCGCGAAAATTTCTTCTCCTCCGAAGAAAAAACCACATTGGTTTTTCCGACAAGCTTCGCCTCTGCAGCTGCCTTCTTTGCCCAGTAGCCGGTAATTGCGTAGTCGGCCTCTTTATCCAAAAGATTTAAAGGCACCATGGCGAACTGAAGAGACGCGCCTCCCTGCAGGAAGAGTATCTGATAGTTCTTCGGTATCTGCATCAGGGCTCTTAAATTCTCCTTTGCAGATTCGATGATCGCTTCGAATGCCTTGGAACGATGGCTGATCTCGAGGATCGACATCCCTCCAAAGTTCATGAAGTTCTCTTTGATCTCTTCCAAAACTTCGAGTGGAAGGATCGAAGGGCCGGCGTTAAAATTAAATATGCGTTTTGTTGACATAATGAGGGACTATAATATAAAAGCGGCCATGTCAAAAATAATTCCATTTAAGGCGCTATTACCTAACCCCAAATATGTGGCATCTATCATCTGCCCTCCATACGATGTCCTTACATCTTCCGAGGCGAGGGCGCTTGCAAAAGGTAACCCTTATTCCTACCTTCATATAACGAAGGCCGAGATAGACCTTCCCGAATCGGTCGATCAATACGACAAGGCGGTCTACGATAAGGCGCTGGCGAATCTTCAGATGTTCCAGGAAATGGGATATCTTGTGCGCGACGAGCTGAATTTTTATATCTATCGCCAGATAACCGGCGACCATTCGCAGACTGGCATCGTTTGCGGCGCCTCTGTAGATGAATACGAGAACGGAAAGATCAAGCAACACGAGAAGGTGAGAGAAGAAAAGGTGGTCGATAGAACTCGCCACGCCGATGTGATAGGCGCCCATTCCGAACCGGTCTTCTTCGTTCATAAAAAGAACGAGGCGATAAATAAGCTTGTGGCGGAGGAAACTTCAAAAAAACCGCTCTACGATGTGACGGATGCGGCAAACGTTAGGCACATATTCTGGCGCACTAATAGAATTGCCGAGATACAGAAATTATTCGGGGCGCTGGACGCGCTCTACATAGCCGATGGACATCATAGGAGCTTCGCTTCTTCCAAGGTGCGTAAATTGAGAAGGGAGAGGGGCGACAATAGAGATTCATGCAACTATTTTCCTGTCGTGATATTTCCGGAAGATGAAGTGCGGGTCTATCAATATGACTGGAGCGGCGATCCTGCAAAGCGTC
>CAIPVD010000362.1 GCA_903868375.1 uncultured delta proteobacterium | reverse complement strand
CTTGTGAAGACCGCCAAGCTTTTTGACCGTTTCGTGCCCTGGCCGAAGTGATAGATGATAAGTGTTGCCCAAGATTATCTCGGCGCCTAAGTCCACCAGCTCTTCCGGCGTCATAGTCTTAACCGTCCCTTGCGTGCCGACCGGCATAAAGATGGGCGTGTTCACACAGCCGTACGATGTGGCAAACTTCCCCAGCCGTGCCTTGGAGCCTTTAGCGGTTTTTTTTAGCTCGAACTTGAACATGATTTGGCGTCCATAGTCAATTTGCGCCATTTTGCCAAACAAATTCTTAATTAGAAATCTGCTCAAGCAAGACCCATCTTCGTAGCCATTTTTTGTTTGCAATTATCCGACAGGTGTTTTATGTGGTGACATTCTAAAACAAGGAGATCGCATATGGGTAGCGTAACTTTTCCAACTACAACTTTTTCAGCGGCACTTAGCGGCATTACTATACCAGCATCGGCTTTTACGCCTTGGGCGTTGGCTGGCAGTACACCGACTGCCGATCTGACATCTCCAACTTCAATAACCGCCAGAACGTTCGAAGGATATGGCCCAGCTATTGATAGGGCAATAGAAACAGAGCGTTTTGCAAACACGGTGTTTGCAGGAGCTAGCGCAAAAGCTTATTTGGCCGATCACAAACGGTCCAGACGTGCTGACTATGACCCTGACAAAGCCTCTGTAACGGACAAAACCGCTCCGGCAATATTGGTTGATCTGGCAAATGCCAGAAATCCTCGTGTTTTACACGAGCTTTTAAATAGAGTCGTCTTGCATCCCGATTTAAAAGATCTGCTTTTTTCAAAAGTTGATGATAATATTTTAAAGAGCAAAGAGGCTGCACTTGCAATGGCGCGTGTGGCTTGTAACCTCCGTGGAGTTCCACAAGGATTTTCAGCGGCGCTTAAATTAATGGATGAGCTGGCAAGAATGAATAAATATGCCTTCGACCTTAACTGTGCGATAGGTGAGATAACGTCCGAACAGGCTCATGCAGGCTACGAGCTTTTTTACGGCATGTTTGAATATACACGCCGAGCTTTTCAATTGGCACCGTCATCAGAATTTATTTCGCGTTTACTTAAATTAACCGGAAACGACGATCTATATAAGTTCCTCACCGGGTCTCCTAATGCAGTAACTGAAAAATTGGACATCCCGGACGGCTCGCATGTACTAGAAGAAGGCCGGACGATCTATGGAATGGATATTCCTGAAGGATCAACGATACATATTTTAAATGGCAGGTTGTACCACATCGAGGTCGGAGGTGAATGGATTAGCGTTAGGGGCATGCTGTTTAAGGAAAACGTAGATATCGATAGCGAGAAGAATATGGTGTGGGGTGAACTAGCACATGATCATTTATTCTTCAATCTATACCTACTCCCATATGGAGTACATGTAGGTATCTTTCTTGATCATGATGATAGCGCAATTGTTCAAAGTGAGCGGTACGTGGAAGTAGAATTGGTAGGAACGGGCAATCGCATACCTCTTAAACCGAACAAGCCAGTCAGACTTTTGGATGATGGAACAACAACTGACGATATCGGCTAAAATATCAACATACAATCGCCGTAAGAGAATAAGCGGTATTTTTTCGCAATAGCCTCTGCATAGGCTTTCATAATGAACTCACGGCCGGCAAAGGCAGATACCATCATAATTAGCGTAGACATCGGCTGATGAAAGTTCGTGAGCATTGCATCGACAATCTTAAATTTGTAGCCTGGGTAGATGAAGATGTTCGTGCTGGAGTGATGGGGGCTTTGCGTGCCAACGTCCTGTGCGAACGATTCCAAAACACGCGCACTCGTTGTGCCGACAGCAATCACGCGCCGGCCTTCTTTTTTTGCGGCAACGATCATTTTCGCAGATTCTTCGGGAATGAAATATTCCTCACCGTGCATCTTGTGCTCTTCAATATTTTCCTCGCGCACCGGAGAGAACGTATCAAGCCCAACGTGCAACGTAACCGGTGCTATTTCTACTCCACACGCCTTAATGTTTTCCAAAAGCTTGTCGGTAAAATGAAGGCCGGCGGTCGGCGCTGCGGCTGAACCGGTTTCACGGGCATAGACCGTTTGATATCGCTGCACATCTTCCTTGGCAACATCGTTCCCCTTCCCCCTTGCAGATCGGATATAAGGTGGAAGCGGAGGCAGTCCAACGCTTTCTATCAATTCAGGCCTATTGAATTCGACGTCAATGGTCTCACCTTCGCGCGACAATATCTTACATTCAAGCCCTTCCGCAAAGATCATCTTCGAACCGATCTTTAGCTTTGCGGTTCGGTTCGTGATGCACTTCCAAGTCTTTTCATCTTGCCGATTCAAGAGCAGTATCTCGATCGCCCCGCCACTTTCTTTTTTCCCAATTAGCCTTGCCGGAAACACACGACTGTTATTTATCACCAGCACATCGCCTTTTTTCAAGAACGAAGGGAGCTCTTTAACGAATGAATGGGTAATTTCGTGCGACGCGCGATTCACAACCATCATCTTCGATGCATCGCGGTCGTTCAAAGGATGCTTAGCAACAAGTTCTTCGGGATATTTGTAATCGAATTCGTGGAGTTTCATAATATCTTTTCTAAGCGAGCGCCGGGATAATAAAACTGCAATATTTCCTCATACGTTTTTCCCTCTTCCGCCATTCCCCTTGCGCCCCACTGGCAAAGCCCCACGCCATGCCCATATCCTCGGCCTGTAAACACTACATTGTTACCTTCTATTTTAGCATCGAACCAGGTGCTTTTTAGGCTATCAAAGCCCACGATCCTCCGAAAATCCGAGCCACGAACGTATATCGTCTGTCCGCCCGTTTCAGCGATGACGGTTGCCACGCGAGGATTGCCTTCGATATGTTCGAGGTCTATTTTACTTACCGTTGTGGCGGGAAAACCAGCCGCCTGTAATTTGCCGGCCAACTTTTGCTTTGAAATGGAATATGTCCACGAATTGTGTGGCGACCGTTTGCAATACGGATCGACTATTAACGGAAAGAGCCCATGTTCGCCCCAAACGTTTATCGGGCTTTCTGTCTGGCCGCCGCATGTCGAGCTAAAGAACGCCTTAAAATATCTTCCGTCTTTCTTAAGCACCTCGCCGCTCGTTGCAAGCACCGCGTTTTTTATCCTTTCATCCAAGTTCCCGGCACCTTGATAGACCTGATCTAATACCGTTGCCTCAAGGTCATACGGCATTAAGGCTTGCTTCTTCGCATCTTTTTGGAAGAGAGCATACGTGCGCGACGCAACGCTTTGCGCCTTTATCGCTTCAACCGGCCAACCCGCAGGGACTTCACCGCCAACCAATCCGGCAAGATAATCTTCCAGCGGCAAGGCATTCACAACGCTTAACGTTCCGGCGGCGTCTTTATACAATACAAGTGAGCCGGCATAAACATGGCCGTTAAACTTTATAAGCCCGCTAGCGGCATCAACCGACAATTCTTTGCAATTGAATGCACTTTCATTTACCGCAAATCCGTTCGGCACCGGCGTTATTCTAACTGCGTGCGCCATTATCCGGTTTTCTCTGCCTCCGCTTATGGGCTTAACTATCAGGTCACCATTCAAGTCCGCAAAGCTAATGGAATGTGCGATTGCAACCCGGATGAGATCGTCGCGCGCGAGTTTCTTATGGCCGGCGTAAAGAGGCCCGACAAGTATAAGGCAAAGTATGAATAATATTATTTTTTTCATTTGCTTAGATGCCTCTATGATTTATTTAACATTCTTGCAAACATTTTTAAGCGTTACAAAATATCAAAGATTAGGGCTTGACGGACACCTTCTCTTTTGTTACCTAGCGGCAGTCTAAAATACGTAGATATTTCCGATAGTTATAATGTTCAAAATTATTTGAACGCAGGAGACAAATATGGTCGAGGCAAATAAAACGGGCCAGGAGATTGTTAAGGGAAGAGACAGGCCCTCATTCCTGAACAGATATCAACCAAAGACAACGCTATCCGGCTCGCAGATAAAGGAAGTGCCCTGGACGCTCCCCTACTGGACCGAATCGCTCTGCCCAGAATGTTTAAGCGTTATCAAGGCGCGAAAGTTCGTCGAAGATGGCCAGGTATTTATGGAAAAGGAATGTGTGGAGCACGGATATTTCAAGGAGCTCATCTCAAGCGACATTAATTTTTATTTGAGCCTTTTCACGAATCGCTACGGCGACGGCAACGGGCTTGTAAATCCGCTCGTCGGCCAGGCCAGAAACTGTCCGGAAGATTGCGGCATCTGTAACATGCACCATTCGCACACCTGCATGGCGAACATAGACCTGACCAACAGGTGCGACATGGTCTGCCCGGTATGCTACGCGAACGCCAACGCCGCCGGCTTTGTGACCGAGCCTTCGTTCGAACAGATCGTCCAAATGATGAAGACGCTCCGTGCAAGAAAGCCGGTGCCGGTTAAGGTTGTGCAATTTTCAGGCGGTGAACCGACATGCCATCCTCGTTTCTTGGACATCGTGCGCAAGGCCAAAGAACTAGGCTTCAGCCACATTCAGATGGCCCACAACGGCAAGAATATTTCCGACATTAACTTCGCTAAAGCTGCGCGTGAGGCGGGACTTGATTCAATTTATCTGCAATTCGACGGCGTAACACCCGACGTCTATAAAAAGACGCGTGCCGAAGACGTTCTAGATGTGAAGCTGCAGGCGGTAGAGGTCTGCCGCAAGGTCGGGCTCCGCGTAGTCCTGGTTCCAACGCTCATCAAGGGCGTGAACGACAACCAGGTCGGCGCTATAGTCAGGTTCGCGTGCGACAATTCAGACGTCGTTACCGGCATATCATTCCAACCGGTCTGTTTCACCGGTCGTATTTCGGAGAAAGACCGCATAAGCAAGCGTTACACGATCACTCACCTTGCAAAGGACCTGGTCGAACAAACGAACGGACTTATGCCTTTGAACAACTGGTTCCCGCTCGGCGTTACACAACCGTTTTCTAGGCTTTCGGAATCGATCTCCGGCAACCCGGCGTTCTTTGTCTCTTGCCATCCGGATTGCGGCGGCGGCGGACATCTCTTTATCGAACCGAACGAAAGAAAAGAGATCAAAGCACTGACTGAATTCTTCGATCTGAATGGCGCCATGACAGATATACAGCATTTATCCGAGCGGATCTCCGTACGAAAAAGCTCGTGGTTGTTCAAACAGCTAAATCGCATGGGACTTGGCAAGACAAACAAATATTTCGGGGGCCTTGGCGCTCTAAGAATACTTCGCAAACATTTCAACAAGGCGTTGGCGCCGAAGGGGCTTACCTTCCCCAGGCTCTTGGGCGTTATGGACGGATACCGCGACACAAAACGCGGGCGCGAACCGAACGCAGAAAAAACTTTTAGTTACAACACGATATTTGTTGCCGCAATGCACTTTCAGGACGCCTACAATTACGATGTCGAGCGCGCAAAACGTTGCGTGATCCACCATGCAGCGCCGGACGGAAAGATGTATCCGTTCTGCACGTTCAACTCGGGCCCGTACCACAGAGCAAGGGTCGAAAAGAACGAGAAGACAACGGAACTTAAAGCGTACAAAGAAAACGGCGATATACATTCAAGCACCAGCATCAAGAAGCGGTTCGCGCCTCCTGCTGGCGTAACGATACAGGCGAAGGATTATGGCGTTAAGCCGAACGATACGGGCGACAAACCGTTCATGCCAAAGAATTACGGCTGCTGTTCTACGGCTAAGGGTTAATTTTTTAAGAAACTAGATTCGGCCTTTTCATGCTTCGGACCGCATCGAGGCTTGTGGGAAGGCTAAGCTGCGGATAGCATATCACGCGGTTGCGTCCGGCATCTTTTGCATCGTAGAGCGCGATATCTGCGTGGTCTATCATATCGTCCAACTCTCTTACATCGTCCGGATAAGAAGATACTCCAACGCTAATCGTTATCTGCACAAGAGGCTGCGACGGTATATCGATAAATCGGTGCGTTTCAACGATCCGGCGGAGTTTTTCACCGACGGCAATTGCACCCTTCTTGTCGGTATCGGGAAGCAATACTATGAATTCCTCGCCGCCAAAGCGGGCAACGGTATCGATCTCGCGGACATTGCGCTTTAAGACGTTTCCCATCTCTCTTAAGACCTTATCGCCCTGCAAGTGGCCGTACGTGTCGTTATATTTCTTGAAGAAATCGACGTCGATCATTAGCAGTGAAAGGCTTCGATGGAAACGAATGGCACGCTTCCATTCTATCTGCAGAACGGTCTGGAAATGCCTGCGATTATATAATTGCGTAAGTTCATCTTTTACAGATAGGTCGCGCGCCTTCGTATAGAGCTTGGCGTTTTCGATAGCCAGGGCTATCTGGTTCGCAACAAGGTTTAGAAGCCTTACCTCTTCGCCAGAAAAGGCATCGACGTGCGGCCTATGAAAATTAATAACGCCCAGCGTGTCCTTCTTAAATACGAGCGGTATCGATAAGAACGAACCTTCAATTATTTTTTCGCCCTTGTAGTGAAGGAACCTATCTTCTTTTGTCGTATCCTTTATATATACCGGATCGCCATTTAAAACCGCTTCGCCAGTCACTCCTTCGCCAACGCGAAACGCCATATCAAGTAGGTGATCGGACTCTTCGAAACCGTACAGCGCCT
>CAIPVD010000361.1 GCA_903868375.1 uncultured delta proteobacterium | reverse complement strand
TACCACCGTTGCCTTTAAAAGCATGTGGCAAGTCTAATGGACATTATGTCAAAGAACAGTTTTAAAGATCACTTAAACGATCAAGCCGCCGGTTAGTTCTTTAATGTCGGCGATGTCATGATCGATCATATATTGTTCGAGCTGATCCACAAGATCCGCAGCTATCGTTGGATTTATAAAATTGGCGGTACCTATCTGCACCGCCGACGAACCAGCGAGTAGAAACTCGACCACATCGGTAATGTTCATAATGCCGCCGATGCCTACTATCGGCCTTTGCTTTTTCGAGGCCATATAGACCTGACAGACCATGCGCAAGGCTATTGGCTTAATGGCAGGCCCCGAAAGTCCGCCAAAGACGTTCGCAAGAACGGGCCGGCGCTTTTCAGCATCGATCGCCATTCCCGTTATCGTGTTCATTATAGAAAGAGCATCAGCGCCGGCATCGACGACGTGTTTTGCCATGAGCGGCATATCGTGATAATTCGGCGAAAGTTTCACGATGAGCGGCTTCTTTATCTTCTTCTTCACCGATGAAGTCACCTTCGCCGCAAGTTTTGGGTCGGTGCCGAACTGCACGCCACCTGCTTTTACGTTCGGGCATGAAATGTTCAGCTCTATTGCATGAACGCCTGGCTCTTCATCAAGCGTTTGCGCAAGTTCGACGTAATCTTCGATCTTCTCGCCCAGGATATTTACGATGGTGGTTGCATGAACCCTTTGGAGAAACGGGAGCTTTTCAGTAATAAATGCCCTTAGCCCCACATTTTGCAAACCAATTGAGTTAAGCATTCCCGAAGCTGTTTCGGCAACGCGCGGCGTTTTGTTCCCAAGCCTTGGTTTTAAGCTGATCCCTTTGGTTACGACCGCGCCGAGTTTTGATATATCGTAAAAATTCTTATGAAACTCTTCGCCGTAACCAAACGTTCCGCTTGCGACCATGATGGGATTCTTTAGTTCAAGTTTTCCAATTTTAACTTTTAAATTTGGCTTCATATGTCGGAGAGCTCCCTTGCCTCAAAAACCGGGCCTTCTTTGCAGACGCGCACGAAATTGCCTAACGAATCTTTGACCACGCAGCCTGCGCAGACGCCAAGCCCGCACGCCATATACGATTCCATCGACAGCTGGCAGCTGGATATATTCCTGTTCTTCGCCGCGATCATTTTAATAGCACCAAGCATTCCATGAGGACCGCAAGCGAAAATGGTTGATGGTTGATGGTTTATGGTTGATAGTAAAAACTTCTTCAATTCATCCGTCACTAAACCTTTAGCTCCAAGCGAACCGTCTTGCGTTGCAACGTGCAGGCCTATTCCCATTTCTTTGAATTCGTCTAAATAAAGCAAATGCTCTTCGTTTTGAGCGCCATAGAATAGATGTATGTTCGATCGATCTTCTTCCTGAACTAGCGCTTCAGCTAGCCCCAAAAGCGGTGCAATTCCGTATCCGCCGGCAACAAGGATGGAAATATTGCCTGTACCCTTCGAAATATCGAATCCCTTCCCGATAGGGCCCAAGACCTGCAGGTTCGTTCCAACCGGAACGCTAGACAGGTCCAAAGTTCCTTTTCCAACGACTTTGTAACAGATCTCCAAAATGCCTTCTCCGGTCAGCCTGGCTATGCCAAAAGGCCTTCTAAGGAACGATTTGCCGCCAGGGACCGCCACCATAACGAACTGGCCGGGCACAAAGTCTTCCCAACCGGCCTCTAGCCTCATCATGAAGTAATTCTGCCTATAACGCTCGTTTAGCAATATTTTTGCTTTTGTATCTTGCATATTTAGCGAATTTTCTATACCTATCCGCCGCTTTTGTAAATAATTTTAGCAACTTTTCTGCGTTAAAGTCGATAACAACAACCGACTACATGTAATATGGCATTTAACGTTACAAATAACAGCTTGTTTATCGGCACTGGGCCGATGGTGGGCATTGCTGCGCCTGCCGCGTTGTCTCCTTTTCAAACGGGAGAGGTTGGTTTTCATTTGTCGCAAGCGCTCGACCTGACCGCATCGGCTGGAAAACTTTCCAGCGGCCTTTCGCTCTTCATGCCCGAAGCTCCGGAATACTTTCATGTTGCCGCAGGATCGTTCCAAGAAGAAGGCAGATCAGGTGGATTCCGCAGGTTGCAAGCAGAAGCCGGCACCACCGTTACTGGTGGATCATCCGAACGTAACGATGTTTACCAGTTGGTGATAGATAAACGCGACAGAAACAGGTATCAATATCTTCTAAAAGTTCTCGGAACGCTGCGAAGGCTTCAGCTTCCGGCGGCCAAGGCGATTCTAGATCAAATGTCACGTCCGGGAAAAAGCACTGCAACACTGGACATTCCAATAGCCGTGCAGTTCATGGAAGTATTTGCACATCTATCTGCTTCAAGATATCCGGGAGCTGCGGAAGTATGGCAACAACTAGATACCGAGTCCAAACAAAAAGACAGAGTGAAATTTGTACCGGGGACCGATGATGCACCGGCAAGAATTGAGATCGACATTCTCAAACGGCTTGACTTCGGCAATAGAGCTTTAAAGCAAATTCTAACAGACATGCTTCATCTGGATACTTCTACTTCTAATGCTCATGAAGCTCTCTCGATGATAACGTTCCCCAAAAACATAAAAGAAGAATTTGTAGTAACCGTTCCTGCCACTAGACGATTTGAAAGAATAGCCAGTCATCTTGCAGCCGCCCGCTATCCTGCAGCACATGAAGCTCTGAAATATATCGGCAAGTTGCCACCGGAAGAACCGGCTTCTTTACAACCAGAGCGCCAGACGCCCAAAGCATTGCCAACAAGATCATTACTAGCCTCTACTCCGGATCAAAACTGGAAACGCACGGGCAAATTCGATCTTACGTTAAGCGTTCGTGCGATGCGAACATACTTGAAATACAGGCGTGCATTACAGTTGCTTACCGTAAGTGGAATTCATGCAATCTCACAAGGAGAAGGATATAAATCTATTATGCGTGCTGAAATCCCGGTTACAGCCGAGTTTCTAAATATATTTCAGCTCTTGGCGGCCGAATGTTATCCCGGCGCGCTGGATGTGGTAAAAAGCTTCCGCGAAGAAATACCGGCCACGCCGTCTGAAGGCGGCGTCGTCCCTGCACCTGCAGGTTCGGAGCTCACGTTTGTTGTCAGCGGCAGGGCCCATCGTAATGATCGCATCTTGATGAGGATCTTGCCAACGCTGGTCGCAAACTTTGTCCCCGGCGCAGGAAAGGCCTTAAAAATAATAACGTCGCCGGGAAATAATAACTCTATCACCCTATCGGTGCCAATTTCTGCCGAAATGCTTGATGTTGTTGTCGACCTTGCAGATCTGGGTGTGCCTGGAGCCAAAGCGGCTCGCGAGGAGATGCAGAAAAAGATAGACGACGCTCTTGTAGCGAGCGTTATCGAAACACCGGAAGGTTCGCACATCGAGCTGGCCTTTGCATTATCTAAATATGCTATTCATAATAGATCGGCGAACGATACGCTGCTACTGCTTCATACATTAAATTACAAAGGTGCAACCAGCCTCCTTTATAAATTACAACGGCGCAAATTCACGCCAGATGAAAAGGAAACGATCGCCATTCCCGTCGAGCCCAGACACGGCGACCTTATAAAGCTGTTGGCAGAACAGCTACCCGGATTGGAACGAGCTTCAGAGCTTCTCAAAAAACATCCGGCTGCAACGTCCAAAGCTTCTGCAGCCGAAGATTATGAAGTAAAGTTGGAAGCATTAAACGTTTCTGTTGCAAGGCTTCGGCTTGAAACAACTGGCTGGATTAAATTAATGACAGAAAAAGTCAACGAGGTCAGGCGCGATATCGAACAAGTCGAAGCTCTGATCAACTCGCGCACAAAAAATCCGGCAAAACCCCAATTATTGGAAACATTATCGGCGACAAAATCGGCCTTTAACGAAGTGATCGGTCAGTATATCGTAAGAGCGCTGCAACGCAGGTTGGGAGACGTTAAAAGAGTACAACGTCAGGTATCGATCATTCAATTGATCGCCGCGCGATTCGACAAAACGGTCCCAGAAATACTTTCGCTTTATGATGAAGCACACGATGCCATCGAACGCCTTTATAGTTCAAGAGAAGTGGTCGGCTCGCCCGAAGCGATAAGGCAAGTTCGTGCCATGAGCGAAGCATTCGACGTAGAGTATATTGAATTTACCAACCAAATGCGCGCGGCAGGGCTCTTGGATAGCGACCCCACTTCCTTCACGGGCGCAAGTAATTTTGTCGATGCCGGAGAAGTGGGAGGATACTCGAGAAGGATCGCACCCAGAGCCACAATGGATGGTGACGAAAGATAAGATGCCTTCTATATCGACTTCCGCATGACTATCGCGTCTTCTCCGTTGTCCTTATAATATTTTTTGCGGATGCTTATTTCCTGGAATCCAAATGAACGGTAAAGAGACTGGGCCGAAATATTCGTAGGACGAACCTCTAAAAACACCGAAACAACTCCCGACCTTTTTGCAATTTCGAACATCTCTTCAAGCAACTTTCTGGCGTTCCCTTCATGGCGCCGCGCTGGATTAGTTGCGATGGTTAGCAGCTCCATTTCATCCGCGGCTATTGTGTAGAACAGATATCCAAGAAGAATTTCGCCTTCAAAAGCAACAAGCCCCCCAAACGGAGGGCTTGCTATAATCATCGCATAGAACATCTCTTTCGTGAACGGCGCCGAGAATGAGCGATTCTCAATGCTCACAATCGCTTCGACATCGTCGTGCGTCACTTGGCGGATGTTCGTCATGAAAAACTATTTTCTGCCAAACTTGGCGTAGATCGCCTTGTTACCAAGCTCTTCTTCGATGCGCATAAGCTGGTTATATTTTGCGATACGCTCCGACCGCGAAGCGCTGCCGGTCTTTATTTGTCCGGCTGCGGTTCCAACTGCAAGATCTGCAATGAAGCTGTCTTCCGTTTCGCCGCTTCTGTGAGAGATCACCGTGGTGAAGTTCGCACTCTGTGCCATCTTTATCGTCTCAAGCGTTTCAGTTAGCGAACCGATCTGGTTCAACTTAATGAGAATGGAATTCGCGGTTTTCGAATCGATGCCCCTTTTTAAGCGTTCCGGGTTCGTCACAAAAAGATCGTCGCCAACTATCTGTATCTTCTTCCCAAGCTCTTCCGTCATGCTCTGCCAGCCGTCCCAATCGTCTTCGGCAAGGCCGTCTTCGATAGAAACGATCGGATATTTATTTACAAGCTGCTTGTACCATTCGATCATCTCTGCCGAACTCTTTCTTGGCTTCGCCTCTGCCTCTACAACGTAAACTCCGTCTTCGTAGAAGGACGATGCGGCTGAATCGATCGCGAACATAACATCTTTGCCCGGCTTATATCCTGCAGCAGCTATGGCCTGCATAATGACATCTAACGCTTCCTGGTTCGACTTTAAGTTAGGTGCAAATCCGCCTTCATCGCCGACGGAGGTGTTAAGCTTTTTATCCTTCAAGACTTTCTTAAGTGAATGAAAAACCTCTGCACCCATGCGAATTGCTTCGTGGAAAGTCGGCGCGCCTACGGGCATTACCATCCATTCCTGAATATCAACGTTGTTATCGGCATGTTCGCCGCCGTTCAAGATGTTCATCATAGGAACGGGAAGCGTGAATACCTTTGTGCCGAAAAGTTCGCCGATATACTTGTATAACGGCATATCCTTTACCTGCGCGGCCGCCCTGGCACATGCCATGGAGACGCCCAAAATGGCGTTGGCACCGAACTTATCTTTGTTCTTTGTGCCATCCATCTCTATCATCATCTTGTCTATAGCATTTTGTTCGGTGACGTATTTGCCGACAAGCGCCTTTGCAATATACGAATTGACGTTATCGACCGCTTTGAGCACGCCCTTTCCGCCGTAACGTTTCTTGTCGCCGTCGCGAAGTTCTAACGCTTCGTGGATTCCGGTTGAAGCACCGCTTGGAACGGCGGCACGGCCTAATATCCCGCTTGCGGTTATAATATCTACTTCTACTGTTGGATTTCCGCGCGAATCGAGTATCTCACGCGCCTTTACTGATAAAATCTTTGGCATAATTATTTCTCCTTTTGTGAAGTGGTGAGGTAACATTGAAAAAGGAAGGTGTCAATAGAATCGAAAAACAGAAAACAAAATTTAAAGGCAACGGTGATATGGGCGTGGGTGGCCGTCAACTACTCGCCACGCTGATTTTGTATTAAGATAAAACGTAACTAAACACGAGTTGTCTCGCTCGGTTCGGAACTCGCCATTCGCTGCTTGCAGAATGTTTCTATAAGCAGCGAATGCCTCAAACACCTCGCCGTTGCGCCGCTTAGATAAAATCATGC
>CAIPVD010000360.1 GCA_903868375.1 uncultured delta proteobacterium | reverse complement strand
TATTTATCAATAAAACCCAAATTGGTGGCAAAATGGGATGTAGAAGAAGATGGTAAAATATGGGTATTTCACCTGAGAGAGGATGTAAAATTTCACAATGGGAAGCTATTCACTGCAAAAGACGTTGAATTTAGTCTTCTCAATCTACTAAAGAAGGATTCCATTAAAAAAGCTGATATGTCGATAATTAAGGGCGCAAAAGAATACACCGATGGAAAGAGCAAAGAAGTAACTGGCATCAAAGTACTCTCTCCGAACACCTTAAGGATCGAATTGACACAACCATTTCAACCATTCATTGGAATGTTTACAGCTCCAAACTTTGAAATCATTCCCGATAATTTTGCTGGACAATCTGAGGCGGATTTTTTTCAACACCCAATTGGAACCGGCCCATTTAAATTCGACATGATTGATCCTGAAAAAACAATACGTCTCATTGCAAACGATGATTATTTTCTAGGCGCACCGAAGCTGAAAAGTATAATCTTTCAAAAAGCCAATATAAAAGAAGCAACTGAGGGTTTTAATAAAGGATATTATCATGATCTTGAATGGTACCTTGACATTGATCCAAAAACAATAACTCGTAGCTACACAATGTTAAAGACTCCATCTGCTGCAATCTACTTCATTGCCTTTAATATGAAGCACAAGCCCTTAGATAACGTTCACGTGAGAAAAGCGATAAATCTTTCTATAGACAAACAAAAACTTCTCGCAGAATGCTTTCCAGATCGAACATTAGCTAACGGTTTTATTCCTCCAAGCATAGGCGGCTATTATCCAGACATACCCAAAGTGGAATACGATCTAAAACAGGCGCAAAGCGAAATAAAGCTGGCAAAACTGAGCAAAGAAGAATTGAGCCATCAATTGGTAATCTTAAGACCTGACAATCACCCTTGCGGTGATAGATTCGGAAAATTTATCGAGGATAGCGTAAAAAAAATCGGCATGAATATCAAAGTCCAACAAATTCAGCTTGGCAAGCTGTATGACGATTACTATTGGTCGAGAAAATTCGATATGTTTAATATGTATTTTACTGCAGACCATCCAGAGGCTTGGGTACTGTTGAATCAATTTAGAAGTACACATCCTGATAATTTTACCGGAATTAAATCAGCACAAATAGACGCATTACTTGATCAAGCTTCTGTAACTTATGATCGACATGAAAGATTCAAATTATACCAACAAATACAATTGGTTTTGCAAAGGGACGTCCCCGTAATACCACTATTTTATAATCTTTACACAAGCATATATCAAAGCAATGTAAGAGGACTAATTCGCTATCCGTTAACCATATATGCGCTGCCTATGAGAACAATATATTTTGATGAGAAGGACACTGTTAATTTCACAAACTAATTTATTTATGCTTATAAAGAAAAAACATCAGCCAATTTTCCTTAAATTTATAATATCACTGCCGATAATTACTATAACCTTTTGGATATTATCAACCATAGTGGCAAGTCATTTCTTTAGGAATACTATAACATCTGAGTTTGTCGACTCCAATTTGCGCATAGCCCAAAGCATTAGCAGACAAGGCGTCGACGACATAAAGTTCTCTGATTATTTTCAATTGCGCAGATTATTCAGAGACTTTTACAATCCAGATTACATGAGATATTTGATGGTTTACACTCCCGACATGAAACCCTTGGTTATCTACCCTGGAGAAATAAGTGGTTCCGAGTATGCGAGAGTTGAACAATTAATATCTGATCATCTGGACGACAACATCGTAAAAGAGTTTTTTGATTCCGATTCAAAGAAATATTTTCATTTTCAATGCAAAATATTAGACGACAATGGAAATGCATTAGGATATCTTGCAATGGGCGGAACAATGGATCATCTTGACGTTGTCGTCCATAAACAAATCTATTCTTTCATATTATTCGGATTCGCCGTTCTACTTATGCAAGTTTTAGCTATCATCTATGTTTCGCACATCATAACAAAACCTCTTAGAAGAGTGACCCGTCTTATGAGCGCTGCAGAAAAAGAGGATCCAGACGACCTGATCGACACTGCTCTCGACATAGAAACGCCGAAAGGCTCGTCTCGCGAAACGGCCCTCTTCCTCTCTGTTTATCAAAAACTTTTGCGAAGGATTCAGGAACATATCCAAAATAAAAAAGAAATGGCTTTAAATGCGGCGATTGGCAGGATGGCGGCGCACGTTGCGCACGACATAAGAAGCCCGCTTTCTTCCATCAACAAGTTCTTAAGCCACGATATATCGCTCGACGCCGAATCGGAACAAATGCGCGGGTCGGCACGTAACAGCTTGCAAAAGCTCGTTTCTACTTCCGAAGACCTGATCGATTATTCAAAGGCACGCGAAACGCATCCCCTTCCGTTAAGCGTTCATTCCATGATAAGCGAAGTTGTAAGCGAAATAACTCACTTGGCGGCCGGCAAAAAGACAAAGATAATAGTTAATTGCGGAACTCACCTGCGTGCATATCTCGACAAACATAAGTTCGATCGCGTGCTAACCAACGTGCTTATCAACTCTATTCAAGCGATCCCGGTATCTGAAAATGGTGGGTCAATAACGATAGATGCAAATGTAAAAGACGATGTCCTGACAATATCGGTCACCGACACAGGCTCTGGGATTGCGCCCGAACACCTTCCCTACCTCTTCGACAGTTCGTTCACGTTCGGAAAGGTCGGCGGCAGTGGCCTTGGCCTTTCCTATTGCAAAAATGTTGTCGATGCCCATCACGGAAGGATATCTGTCACAAGCGAACTTGGAAAAGGCACGGTGTTTACGATCATGGTACCAACAAAGGTTTCGGGAACGCTACCACCTCAAAGATCGCAGGACGATATCGACGAAACAAGTGAGCTTGCTCCAAGCGAACCGAAGCGAACGCCTCTCGAAGACGACCTCCCAACGCTAACCGGCGAGGAATCGATACTTATAATCGACGACGATCCAGACATTAGAAAAGAGCTGCGTGCTATTATCAAGAAATATACGGGAAACTATCCGCTTGAAATGGAGAGCGGCGAAGAGCTGCTTGGTTCATCGATCGATTTCTCAAAGATACGGTTAGCTATCTCCGATTTTAAATTTGAGGATAGCGTTATAGATGGGCTGGATGCTTTGCAACACCTGAAAAATGTGAATGTTCCTAACCTTTATCTCTGCACCAGCTTGTCGGAAGACCCACAACTCATCAAGAACGCCGCAAAACTTGGAGTAAAAAAGATCCTTGGCAAACCGCTCGTCGAAAGCGAAATAGCTAAGTTAATTTCTTAATCGGAGCCGATATCCACCGCTCGGTTCACCTTGCCCATCATAAGATACATAAGCGCAAAGGCAAAGAGCGATGAAATGACAAGCATTCCAAAAAAGCGGCTGTGCGGCATCTTTTCCCAGAACGAACCTACGAACCCGGAAAGATAGCTGCCGATGGAAAGAGAAACGAACCATCCTCCCATCATAAGCCCGCGCATTCTGGGAGGCGCCATCTTATTGACCAAGGAGAGGCCCATAGGACTACAGCAAAGTTCGGCAAGCGTAATAATGGCATAGTTTGCAACAAGCCACGCTACGGAAACTCGGCCCGTGTCGCCACCTATCAGCGCGGCCACCGACATGATAACGAAACAGAGCGCCGTAAGTAGCATGCCGATAGCAAGTTTGCCGGCGGTGCTTGGTTCTTTGCCCCGTTTTCTTAAAAAGTTCCAGAACATAAGAAGAAGCGGCGTAAAGACGATCACGAAAAATGGGCCGATGCTTTGGAATTTCTCTGGCGCTATCGTAGTGTTCGTGCAATCGCGCGCCCAGAATGTTAGTGTGTAAGCGTACTGGAAGAATGCCATCCAAAAGAAGATAACGATCGCAAATATAATGAGTAGCGAAACGATCTTCGTATTTTCTTGTTCCTTCGTAAGAGCTACGGTCTTCTTGCCTAAAGTTTCCGTCGAATGTGCTACGGGGACGATGTATTTTTTGAACGTCCAGTATATGGCGAGAGAAATAAGCATTCCAACGCCGGCAACCGCAAATGCCGCGCCCCAGCTATAATGTTTCCTAAAATATGACGAAACGAGAGGCGCCGCGAAAGCTCCTACATTGATACCCATGTAGAAAATATTGAACGCCGAATCTTTAAGCGGGTCTTTATCGGCGTAAAGGTCACCTATCTGCGTGGAGATGTTCGGCTTAAAGAATCCGTTCCCAAGCGATATGATCCCAAGTGCCACAAGAAGAAGCGT
>CAIPVD010000359.1 GCA_903868375.1 uncultured delta proteobacterium | reverse complement strand
CGCTTCCGAAGCCAGGCAATGCTTGACCAGATTCTTGTTCTTTACCTGCGCGTTCAAAATTTCGAGCGCTTCATTTCTTGATATCATAAATATCCCCTTTCCAATGCGGGTCATATATGATAGAAACCGAACCTGCAAATCAAAAAGTTCGCCTACGCATAAATGCTTCGGCGCAACAAGGGGGAGATATGTTAAATTTTTTGATCTTCGTGGTTCTAATGGGCGCGGGCATTGCCATCAGCGCTCTCGTTTCCGCAGCCAATCAATCTCTTGGCGTGTTAATAGGGATCATTTCATTCTTTCTTGCCATGTTCATCTCAGTCATGGTTCGGCTTGCCGACCAATGGGAGAGGGCGGTGATCCTACGTCTTGGTAAATATAATGGCATTAGAGGCCCAGGCCTTTTTCTGATCATTCCGATAGTCGATAGGGTTATCATGCTCGACACCAGGACTTTAACGTTAGACATTCCGAAACAGCAGGCCATCACAAAAGATAACGTTCCCGTCGCGATAAACGGTGTAGTCTATTTTAAGGTCGAACATGCGAACGATGCGATCATTAACGTTCAGAACTTTGCCTACGCCATGAGTCAATATGCGCAGGCAACGCTTCGCGACGTGATCGGCGGAATGACGCTCGATCAGCTGCTTGCCGAACGCGAACAGATCGGTAAAGAAGTTGAAGCGATCGTCGAAAGAGAAAGCACGAATTGGGGACTGAAAGTTTCATCTATTAAGATAATGGATATCGAGATGCCGGAAGACCTGAAGAAGATGATGTCGCGCCAGGCTTCGGCGGAAAGAGAAAAACGCGCAACCATCACGAAGGCAGAGGGCGACAAGATGGCGGCGTTCAATTTATCGGCTGCGGCAGAAACGATGCTAAAGAGCCCTGGAGCCATGCAGCTTAGAACCTTGCAGACGATCGATGGCCTCGGGCCGTCGCCTTCAAATACGGTGGTACTCGCGGTGCCTGTTGAACTTTACAGTATGATGCAGAAATACATGGCGCCTAAAGCTTCCACTCCATAACGGCAGGATAGTCTTCGTTCTCGCTCCATGAATCTTCGTCAACGTCCGTGCGCGGGTCTCTGTCATGGAGAATGTCGGTCACGAATTTTATCACGTCTTCAATGCTTTGGTAGGGCTTATATAGAATATGAAACTGCGGCTTATGCAGATTGAACCTGCGCAGGTCGCAGTTGTATGTTGTCGATAAAATTATCTGTGCATTTGGATTTTCTTTATGAACCGCCTCGGCAAGTTCAAACCCATTTCCCTTTTCCATGACGACTTCGGATACTAGCAGGTCTATCTTGTTCTCTTTTGCAAGCGCTGCCGCCATTTTGGGGTCGTTCGTTAGGCAAAAATGGACGTCATCTAGCAGCCTAAAAACCTTTTCCCACATCTTTAAAAAGGTCGTGTCTTCATCTACTATAATTACCTGTATCTTTTCCATAATGTTTACCTTAAGCATTTCATGTACAAGGAGCGTGCCAATGCAGATCGGGCACCCAAATTAGCCTATAAACGTAATTAAATCATGGTGATAGGATGGGTGCGCTTGATGTGTGCCATCGGCCTATAAATCGGCAAAAACGGGTGAAATGTTACTTTAAGGGTGTCAAAATAGTTAGCAACTTATTTGAAGATGCGACGATTATATACCCAACAGGAGAATTTATGGGACCATCAATAATAGGAAATTTTAATATAGCGCCGGTTTTCGGAATGAGTTCGACCATAGCAGTACCGACCACGGCGTTTACGACCGAGCCGGTTGGCATGCCTTCGCTAGTTTCTTCTGCGGATGCATTGGCGCAGAGTGTTTCATTGTGGAACACGGTTCCGGCAAATGTTTTTCGCTCACCAGATGGGCGCGAGTGGCAAGACGGCCCGGCTCGTAGCCGCAAGAACACCGGCATTCAGGCGATGGCTGATGACGAAGGACAAAAGATCCGATCCGGTGAAAATGATAGCATCGCCCAAGATATCTTAAATTATGTTTCGGAACATCACTCCAATAGAGCGACGGTTAAAAATCAACTCGCCACGCTGGAAAAACTTGCACATCTTTTCCCAAAGATCGTTATGCCCGCGCTTGATAAGGCGCTGAATGAAGGCAATCCATATGCCGTTTTTGTTTTGTGCGCGCTTGCTAGGTCAGATGCACCGGTTAAAGAAAAAGCTGCGAGCCTGCTGCATGAAGGGAATTTTAAATCCATAATAGATAAGGCCTATGCTGCTTCTGTAGACCATGCAAAGGCCGTGATGGAGGTTTATCACAATAGAATAGGCAATATTGGTTTGTGCGCGTTCGTGCGCAATGCAGCAAGGCCTAAAGAGGACGATTTTTCGATAAATTTCATTAATGCGGTCATGGAAGAGGCTAGGTTAAATAATCCCGCCGCCTATTCAGTGATACGTTCATGGATAACAATAGAAAGAAGGGCTGCCGATGATCGTAGAATAGTGCGCCAGCTGGTTCAATTTCTTGTAAGGCAGGTAGAGGATGGGGAAAGTTCGCTGGCGGCTGAAGCATTAAAAAAATTGGGGAAAGATGATAATATAATAAATGGGATGCTGGCAGGAATGAATTTGGATGCATTAAAGGCTTCGAAGGTCAAAGAAGTTGCATCGCTTGGTGAACAGATTGCTAGTTGGAATGAATGGATTAGCCGGCAACCCCTAAAACTTGTTCCAAAGCCTTAAGCTACCGGCTAAAATATCACCGACATAATGGCCGACGAACTTTTTTCCGGACATATAAATCACGTTAACCTTTTTGGCGAGCTTCGCGCTCTTGTCCAAACGGTCAAGAAGAGGAATTACCTTCTTATCATAGGCTTCGGGAATGTTAACGCCGCGCACATCCATAAGTTTCATGCATAGAATAAGGTTTTTCAGATGCTTTGGTTCAACTTTCAGCGTTAGATAAACGAACGGCAGACGCGCTTTTTTGAATGCGCGCGTGAATTTTTTCTGCAATGCCTTCGCGTTCCCATCGCGGGAGCTTTTACAAATCACGCCAAAAACGGAAGGGTGCTTAAAAGTATCTTTTCGCCTGCTCGATGTCATTTTTTATCTGCTCCTTTAATGCGTGCGGCCCGGCAAAAAGGATCTCGTCGCGTATCCGTTTAAAGAACTCGACCTCGATCTTTTTGCCGTAGATGTTCTTTTTAAATCCGATCAAGTGCGTTTCGATGTTAAGCGTGTTGCCGCCGAACGTTGGATTGTAGCCGATATCTGTCACCGAAACATGCCCAAGCGTTCTTGTAATATAGATGCCGGTTGGCAGTATCAGGTCGCTGGCCGGTTTCAGGTTCGCGGTGTGAATGCCAAGCTCTCCACCAAGGCCCTTGCCGTGGATGACCTTACCTTCCATCGCATATGGCCTGCCTATTAGTTTGTTCGCCGCCTCGACGTCGCCGCGGCTTAAATAGAGCCTTATCTGCGTGGACGATATCAGCACTTCGTGCAAAAAAACCGGCTGCACGACATCTATCTTGATCCCATTTTCTGCGCAGAGTTTTTCTAGCAGCTCTACCGAACCCGTTCTGCGCCGGCCGAAGGTTAGGTCGTAGCCGACGATAATTTGCCGAGGCGCTATTTTTTTAAGTATAACATTCTCGAAGAATTCTTCCGGCCCCATCTTTGCGAATTTTTTTGTGAACGGTTCGAGTATCACCGCCTTTATTCCCGCCGCCTTTATAGATGCCAGCTTTTGCTCGGTTGTCTGTATAAGTTTAATGCTTACCTCGGGCGCCACCGCTTTAACCGGATGTGGAGAGAATGTAAGCAGCACGGGCGTTCCATTTATCTTCTTTGCCCGGGCCGCCACTTTAGAAAGTATCTTCTGATGCCCGATATGAACGCCGTCGAAGTTGCCCAGCGTCAGCACGGGCCGCGCTAATTTACGTTTAATATGAAGTGATCCCAGTACTTGTCGCATCTTACTTCTTTTCCACCATGAAGTTGTACCTTGTCATTAGGTCGAGGTTGTCGCGCGCTATGATGGAAACAAGGTTGTTGCCGGATTTTAGTGGCAGGTCGGCGGAGATGTGGAACTTAGGAGATAGATCCGGGTTCGATGCGTAGGCGACCTTTTCGGTTCCAACTATCACGAAGTAATCTTTTACCTCTCTATCGTCCACGATATCGCCTTCGATGTGTTCGTGGTTTTCGGCCGTGACAAGAGGGAATTCCTTTCCGGCGACCGTGATCTTCGGACCTTCGTACCATTGGTTAGCGGGAGGGTCGGTAACTCCGGTAACGGAATTGAACTCGATCTTTTTCGTAAGTGCTACGAACATATCCTGGTCGGCGATAGTAAGTTCTAGCTCGAAGTTCGGTTTTTCTAATTCCGATTCCACGTGGAACTTGAACGTTATCGCCTTCGATTGGCCCGGTTCCAAGCGCCCGATCTTTATCCTTCCAACGTCGATGAATATGCCCTTTGCTTCAGGGTTGGCGATAATAGCGATTGCGTTCGGTGCCGCGCCTACGCCCGTGTTCTTAATGTTGACCGTCAGCGGAACGACCTTTCCGACAGGCATCGGTTTTCCTATTACCTTTATGTTCGAAGGCGTGCCTATTTTGTAGGTGTAAGCGAACTGCGGCTGCGGTAGCTGGGCGAGAGGGACTATTGCCTGAAATTCGGTTGGGCGATGGTCGCCTGTTTCGTGGAATTTGATCGTCATGGGCAGGTCCTGCGTAACGAGGCTTTTTGGAACCTTGAACTTCGACGTCCATTTCTTTGTTGCTCCTGCCGGCAGGTTGCCGAATATGAACTCTTTGTTCTTGAGCGAGATTTCCTTCGAAGAACTTATGCCGACTAGGTCACAGAATTTGCCGGTGCCGATGTTCTTTGCGTTTAGCACAAGTTCGACATCGTCTCCTGCCGAAGCTTTTTTAATCGGCTCGCCGTTCTTCTGCAGCGTGAACACGACTTGAAGCTGCGGTTTTCCGTCTGGTTCGCACTTGCCCCAATCGACGCCGTACTTCGCAAGTTCCGCCGCCATTAACTCTTGCTGATGCGCTTCCGTATCTTTTATTACAGGCACCGCGCTCGTAAGCAGCTCTTCATATGAATCGGTCGGAGCGGCAGCAAGGATCTGGGCCGCAAATTTCACCGCGAAGTCCTTGGAAAAATCGAGCTTGTTCGAATATTCGCGGCGGCTTTCCAGGTCTTCATCGTCCTTGCTCTTTCCTTTTTCCACCGGTTCAAAATAGCTCAAGCGATACGCCGGTTCAGTTTTTGCGAAATCGGTCATCTGCGAAAGGTGATATTCAAGGCTTACCTCTGAATCGTGGTCGTCTTCGATTATGTCCATCTTATCTTTATCTATCTTCGCAGGTATAAGTTTTATGTCGGGTGTTACGCCTATCGTCTGAATGGAATTTTTTCCGGCTGTTAGATATTCGGCGATGGTCAGCTTTAGTCCGGAGCCGTCTTTTAGATCGTAAACCGTCTGAACGCTCCCTTTGCCGAAACTTTGCGCGCCTATTACCACCGCGCGTTTGTAGCTCTGCAGCGTTCCCGCAACGATCTCGGAAGCCGACGCCGAACCTTCGTTAACGATAATAACTATCGGGTAGGGCGGTTCCGTTCCGTAACCCTTTGCAACTTCCTTTTCCAAGAAACGGTTGCCGGCGCCGATGGTCGAAACGATAACGCCTTCCGATATGAACTTATCTACCATATCGACCGCTTGATTCAAAAGCCCGCCAGGGTTGTTGCGCAGGTCGATTATTAGGCCGGTGAAATTCGGCGACTCGCGAAGTTTGGCGAGTTGTTTGTTGAATTCTTTTTCGGTATCTTCCTGAAAGCTTTTCACTTTGATATAGCCGACAGTGCGCCCATCGACCGGTATCGTGGTAGAGCGGACGCTTTCGATATTAATGATGGCGCGTTTAAGCGTGACGCTGAACGGCGCGG
>CAIPVD010000358.1 GCA_903868375.1 uncultured delta proteobacterium | reverse complement strand
TCCGAAGGAAATGGACGCGGCAGATCCCGTTAAGAGTTACACGTATTGTCTGATCAAGACAGCAGCGAATTTTGTAACGTTTGCTAGTGATGGTAAGATCGCGGTCGATCTTTTTAGGGCTACAACCAAGAAGGCCCAAATGATCAACCAATATGTCTATTATCGTAATTGTTTTAATGAACCTGATGAAGCGCTCACCGTGGCGAGGAACAACCTTTTCCGCATCCTTGACTGTCTGGGACGTGATCCATCCATAGCAAAAACGCCCGGGTTCTATTCGGGGCTCACCGATTATGCCAGAAAATTCCTTGCCGAAGAACTTGGGCAGGAGTTTATCGATTCGATTAAGGATGTAGCTCCGGTCAAGGCCCCAGTTAAAGCTAAACCCGATTGGCGGAATACGTGGGACGCTTTGTTATCGGAATCACACATCAGTATACCCAAGAAGCATATTGCTGTAGCCGAAAGATATTTGAGAGAAGACGTAAGGAAACAAGATCTTGCTAAACGATACTGGACGGCTCGAGGGGGAGAAGCCTCGCTTGCGGCGCTTTTCTTTGTGGAACCTGCTTTGGCAGCCGAGTTGATCGGTTATACTAGGGCGCACCATGATGAGTTGGCTGGACAACTTTTTAAGTATCCCGAAAAATTGAGGCTCGCCATTTGTGATGCGGTAATATTTGATAAGATACCTCCGGATTCAGGGGTTGCACGCTATGGTTATATGAGCGGCTTATGCTCAATAATGAACATCGCCCGCTGGTCTCCCGAGAACGAAGAGATCAATCATTTCTTTGTCGATCTTTTCAGGTCAACGACGAAGAAAACGCAACTCGTAGATCAACTGGCGAGCGTAATTTATTATAATGGATCGGTAGGAAGTTCAACGCTAACACTTTTGAAGCATAATCTAAGGGGCATAGTTAAAATTTTAACGGATGAGCTTCCAAGTGATGAAGCGGTCAAGATTTATCAAGGGCTTGCAACTGAAACAAAGGAATTGCTGGCAATTATTGCCGGAGATGATGTTGCCGCATTAAAAAAACCTGCATGGCCAAAAGCCTGGGGCAATCCTCCATCGGAGGAACAGGTCGCAGATGCCCGAAGGTATTTTGCGGAAGGCCTGAAGGGCGTAGAAGCTGCAGACGAATTCTGGTCGGAAGATAATAAGGCAACTCTTGCAGCGCTGTTCTATGTTGATCCGAAGCTTATGGTAGATGTGGTCGCTAATTCTCCGGGAAATCACAAACCGTTGTCCGATAAAATATTTACTTATCCCAAACCGTTGAGACTGAAGTTGCTCGACGAGCTTATTTTTAGTGAAGTACCCGAATGTGGAGAAAGAGAGCCAAACAGTTATCTCTTCTCCCTGTGCCGTATCATCGTTAATGCCAGAATGGACGATCACCGCGAAGAAGCGAAGCGTGCATTTGATGATCTCTTTAGATTTACCGATAAGAAGGCCCAGTTGGCCGATCAAATGGTGCAAGTATATTCAATGTCGATACATGATGATTATGAATATTTCCTAAAGCCTATAAAAGAAGGTTTGCGCGCTATCGTAAAAATATTGAAAGATGAAACCGCTGCAGAAGATGCAGCTCGTGTCGTAAGCGGTTTTAATGAAAATACCAGACGGTTTTTAGAGAAAGAGTTTGGCGACGATCTTGGCGGTTTGCTTGCCACTGGCGAAAAACCAGCGTGGATCGATGAGTGGGAAACTCAATCGGGCCGGCAGTTAGAAGAAGGTGCGATCGAAATAATACGAGGATTTATCGAAGTAGCCGAAAAATATCGAAGAGATGGTTTGAAGGGAGAAGCTGTTGCGAAACGATATTGGAAGTGTGATGAGCAAACATCGCTCGAGGCTCTTTTCTTTGTTGAACCTGCTTTGGCGATTGATCTGATCGTATATTCCAGACAGCATCATAGCGAGCTGGCAAATGGGCTTTTTTGCCTTTCTGAAAAACTGAAACTCGCCATTTGCGATGCCATGATACTTGCCCATATCCCGGAAGACGGCGAGCCATATGGACATATGAATCCGTTGGCCAACGTTGTAACAGAAGAAATATTTGCCCACGATAACGAAGCCGCAGATCATCTCTTCGTCGATCTCTTTAAGGCAACGAAGAAAAGAACTCAACTTGTAGATCAAATGGCGGCTGGCGTTCATCGTGGCGTAGCGAAAACGGGTTCGGTTGAAAGTCTATTGAAACAAAATTTAAGGGGCATGGTTACGATCTTAACGGATGAGCTTCCAAGAGATGAAGCGGTTTCATTCTATAAAGGGCTTGCAGCTGAAACAAAGGAAGAGTTGGCAAGCATTGCCGGGGATGAAATTGCCGCATTAGAAAAACCTGCATGGCCAAAAGCTTGGGGCAAACCTCCATCGGAAGAGGAGAATGCAGAGGCCCAAAGATATTTGAAAGAAGATTTAAAGGGTGTGGAGGCTGCAGACGAATTCTGGTCGGTAAATAATCGAACAACTCTTGCAGCGCTGTTCTATGCGAAACCAAGCCTTGCGAGAGATATTATCGCCAATTCACAGGGAAATCATAACGAGCTTTCTTCTATACTTTTCAAATATCCAGAGCCTTTAAGGCTAGCCATTTTCGATGAGCTTGTCGTGAGCGAAAGGCCGAAAGAGAGGTACATGGAAGACCTTTGTCATCTTCTGGCAGAGGCGAGCAGGTCGTTGTCGTTCATGCAAGAAGTAGATCGGACATTGGCCACGCTCTTTAGGTTCACTGACAAAAAGACACAGCTAGTGGATCAATTAGCGCCATTTTCACACTTGGCCGGGAAGCCGGGCGAAATTGCCAGGGCGGGTTTGAAAGGAATAACCGCTATTCTAACGGATGATATAGCCGCGGCGCTATCTGTAGGGACCAAGGTGGCATTGAAGTCTGCCATTAACTATTGGTTCAAAGGTGCGACAGCTCAGGCTGCACAGCCCGCATGGCTGGAAGCGTGGGGTGAAAAGCCGCCAGCAGCAGAAATAGAAGAGGCAAAGGCATTTCAGGCGCTGGGGCTCACAGGTGAGGATGCGGCAAAAGCTTACGAAGAACGCAGCGAAAAGTTTGGGCCAGCTGCTTTATTCTTTATGAACCCCAAACTTATGACCGAGGTTATGGATTATACACGAGGAGGCCATATAAGCATAGCGGCGCATATATTCTCTTATGCAACGCCGCTTAAGAACGCGATACTAGAGACTCTGATCGTTGACGAAGATGTAATAAGGCATACTAATGCGCTGATAAGGTTAGCAGTGCAAGAGATGGCGAGAAGGCTTAACCATAGAAATGAAGATCTAATTGTAGAGCTTTTCAAGGAAACTGAAAGGAAGGTTCAGCTTCTCAATAATTTGGTGAATTTTGCTCTTAATTCCGGCAATGGAAAGCTTGCTGGAAATGTGAATGCGGCGATCACAGAGATCATATTTGTATTGTCGGAGCTAGAAGATGCGGAGTTAAGGGCTAAAGTTTACAATGGATTGAGCGATGATGTAAAAGCGCGAATAGAAGTGGCGGTCATAGACGACGTTGTTCAACGTTTTCATCCTGTTGTTTCGGCACAGCCTGCATGGCCGGTGGCGTGGGGCCTGCCGCCTGCTGCCGACAAAGTTGTAGCGGCGCGAGAATTTATTGCCGCGGCACAGAAGGAAGCCCCGGAGGGAAGAGACCGGTGGAGCTACATTTCACAGATGTATCGTGGCGGATGGGAAAAGAAGACTAATGTTGCCGCCATGTTCTATGTCGATCAGAAATTCGCAACGGAATTCGTCGGCTTAAATATTGGCGGACATAAGCCGCTAGCCGTAGAACTGGATGGCTACGAGCCGGCATTCGTTCAAGAAATTTTCAGCCGATTCTTGTTTAATGATCTGCCGGACGATTCAAATGCCGATCATCCAATGCAGCATTATATGGGTTCTCTTTTGGATATTCTGACGCATTCACGAAGAAGAACTCCATTTTACGATATGTTCAAGGCGTCGGCGAATAAGGCCGGCTGGATAGATCAATTCGCATACCGGCTTGGGCACGGTGCTGGACATGATTTTGGTTTTGTTTCCGGTATCATGTGGGAGCTTGTCGATTATGCCCGAACCGCGATGCCGGTAGATGAAGCCAATAAGGTATTTGCCGGACTTCGCAGTTATACCAGGTGGCGTCTTGTGGGCGACGCCGCGAATCATATTAACAACGGAGCCGAAGAAGAGGCCTTTGTAGCCCGATTGGAAGGAAGAGAGCCGAGGGATTGGAATGAAGAATTGGCCGATAGGCCGAAAGGTACGATGCTTGCGGCGGCAAGAGGATTTGCCGGAAGATTAAGAGATAATCTGCAATGGGCGGCCGAAGAATATGTTGATATGTCGGAAAGGCGTGGTGGAAGAAGTTTTGATCTTATCGCACTATTCTATGCCGATCCAGTCCTTGCCAGGAATTTAGTGGCATATTGCAAAGAATATAATTTTGATATTGATGATGATCTGGCCAGGCTCCCTAAAGCGCTTCTTGCCAAGTTGAAAGGTGCGGAAAAGCCAGCATCTGCGGTCGATACATTTCTAGCAGGCCTTGCTGATATTCCGGTCGTTACCGATGATGCGCACGGTGGGATCACGTATTCACAGCAAGCGGTCACGGCATTTTTAGCCGCATTTAAACCGGAAGAACGCGGCGATGCTTTGACAAGAGTTTTGCGCAAAGTGCCCGATGAAGGACGCATGATGATGCGCTCGGCGAAGAGTTATCACACCGATATGGCAAGGGCTTTGGCAGCGGTTCCGGTGGATATCGCACGTCCGGCGATCGAGGCGGAAATAGGCGCATTTCCCGTCTTTGCTTCATCCGACCGCGAAGGTCCCAAAGCTCTTTATGGAAAAAATGGTTTTGGCGCGCTTAAACTTTTAGTGGTGAACGGGAACAGGCCGCCGGAGATGTCTCCGCTCTTCGCCGAACTCTCAAACGGTGCTGTCGCGAAGCTATTATCTATATATTATTCGTTCTATAAGGTCGAAAGCACCGCTGCCGCGACTCTAGGATGGCCTCTATTTGGCGCCATACGTGGGTTTGACGCAGACAGGCTTGCGGATATAGAGGCTCAAGCAAATCCAGATGCTTTAGACTGGTTGAAAAGAAATGACATCTTCGATTTTGATGCTGCGATTTTCAGTACGAACAATCAATCATCCGGCGAGATCACATTTGCAGACAAGGTTTATCGCCCCGATGCGTGGACGAAATTTGCCGATGCAAATAAGAGCGGCCTTGTCCGTGCAATGAACGCTCTTCTTATCGAAGACCCCGTACATGCAGGTATCGTGCTTCGTAGCGCCAAGGACCATAATCAGACAAAGGCAATGCTTGAGCATTTGGAAGATAGGCAGCTCGCTGCCCTCTTAGATAGAGAGATGAGCAGGTTCGTAGATTTCGGAGACGTGGGCAAAGCAGCGAAGTTCAGGGAACTCGACAACTTCGCGCTTATGAAGGTCCCTATGCTTTTGTCGGATGAGCGCGGCGTTAATATCCTTAATATGGTCTCCGACGAAACTCTTGCCGCCATCTTTGAACAAGTATTCTGGGATAAGTACCAATTTATCTGGCAGTCGTTAGAGCGGAAGCTTAAACATGCCGAAATAGATTGGGACAAGGTGGCAAGGGTGACAGCTTTTCTTGGGCCGGATACCGCAAGGTGGATCCAGACTGATATCTTTGAATATAGGCTGGACAATGACGTGGCTCTTGCCCGCCTTAAAGATATGTTCAAAGACGATCCCTTGCTGGACAAGATAAGGCGCGTGTCTGATCTGGAACAGGCAAAGGATTATGCAGCTATTCTCGCAAGCTCACTGGCTGAACAATTTCCGAACGCTATAGATGAATATCTTCGCCCGGTCGCGACCGCATCGACCAGTGAGAGAGACCGTTATCCACTAGCTACTATATCTGATGTTGGCACTTTTATCGACGGAGTTCGCAGGACGTGGCTGTTAGGTGCCAGGATGCATGGCCCATTAAGTGAGAACCGCGACGTGCTCCGCCTTTTGGAGGTTGCCGATAAAATGGCGGAGCTGCTCGCCCCTTATATTTTGGCGAACGGTGTGGATGGAATGAAACCGCTCGTGAGAGGAAGAACGGTGGCTCGTGTCGTCATTATCGATAATCCCGACATGGAAAAGAATAGGAAAGCACTTTTTAATTTGAGGCCGTTCGACCTTGTGGTCATTAACTATCATCCGTCGAACGATTTAGGCATGTCTAGGGTTTCGGGCATAGTTTCCGGGTGCGATGCAGACGGCGAAAGATACGATC
>CAIPVD010000357.1 GCA_903868375.1 uncultured delta proteobacterium | reverse complement strand
CACCGTCGTCAAGAAGGGTGCGGACGGAAGCTTGCAAGCGATACCTTTCGCCAAGTTCGAGCCTTTCAAAAAATATCTGGATAAAATTGCAGCGCTTTTGGAACAGGCGGCAGATGTCGAAGGGATCGACGCTACATTTGCCGCGCAGCTAAAGGCTCAAGCTGCGGCGTTCAGAAGCGAAGATCCGAAACCGTTCTTTAAGAGCGACGAGGCCTGGAGCGCCGCAAAGGGCGAGCTCGAGCTAACTGTCGGGCCGTACGAAACATACGAAGATCCATATGGAACGAAGGCGTTCTTTGAACTTACTCTTGGCGTAGAAGATAAAGACGCGACAGAGGTGATCCAGAAGTTCATGCCGTTACTTCCGAAGATCGAACAGGCGTATGCCGCCGATGTCGGCATCGATATTTATCAGGCGAGGGCGATCACCGCAATTCCGCCACTTCGCGTTGTGAAGGTAATTGTCGGTAGTGGTGAGGTTAGAAAGTCCGGCGGGCCGTCTATCGCGTATTCGCTGCCGAATATAGGTCCTATGGTAGATGAAGGAAGGGCGAAGCGCGTGATAATGTCGAACCATCACGATGCAAAATATCAACTACTTAAGGCGATCGCGGACATTGCTATCGTGCCGGAACAGATACCAGAGGTCGATCCATTAAGCTTCGTCTCCGATTCGTCGTTCCACGAGATCATGCACGGCATAGGCCCGCAGCGCGAGCAAAAGGTTGGCAATACAACCACGGCGCTTACTCTCGGAGACATGTACGACAGCCTTGAAGAGGCGAAGGCGAACGTCGGCGGTGTTTGGGCAGCGAAGACGCTCTTTGACAACAGCATACTCACTGAAGATCAGCTAAAGAAAATTCAGACAACTTACATTGCCGGACTTCTGCGGATCATGCGTTTCGGTGCAAAAGAGGCGCATGCAAGAGGCGCGGCGCTGGAGTTCAGTTATCTCTTTTCGAAGGGGGCGATCGAGCAGGTCGGAGAAAGATTTAAGGTGAATCACGAAAAGATGCAAGACGGACTAAACGCCATCGTTGCCGATATCGGTAAAGCACTTGCTACCGGCAACAAAGCACTGGGTAAGAAACTACTTGAAGAATATCCAGCTAAAGCACCGGCATTGCTAGATACGTTGGCTAATAAGTTTGCCGCCGCAACCGGCTTCGAATCGCCCGGAATTCCGCGCGACGTGGCGCTAGTTTATCATGTGATCGGCATGTAAGATTTTGCTGGTAATTGGTCGGATAATGGTTTAAGTGTCTGCGCCATGCCGCCATTTGCTAGCACTATTACATTCCCCGGTTTTCAACCGACGCAGGTTCTCCCATCTGCATCTGTGCCGACGGTCCAATCCGCATTCGAGCAGATGGGCGGTTTTCTTGCCATGGATTCGGCAGCGCAGTTGATGGCAACGGTTGGTCCTGTGCCCGCGTTCGTCGCAACGCAAACCCAAAAATATCTTTTTGCCGATGGCTCTCACACGGAAATGAAAGATGGAATATCCATGACGACGGGAGGTGTTGGCGGAATTCACGAGTCTTCTGTCGTGTTGCCTAATGTCCATCTGGATTCTGAAGGTAAAGCGATCATTTTTGAGATCCCTTCGGGCCTCGACATTGGCGAAGGCGAACATCGCCTTATTAAAATTCCATCCACTGCAACTCTTGAGCTGGTTTTTGCCGCCTACGTAAGAGAATTCTGGGGTAGTAATTGTTCTAAATTTAATGTCGGTAGATTTAAGTCTGCCACCAGAGAGAGCAGGCAATTTGTTTTGGTTCAGGGGGATCGCCAGACATCGACTTCGCTTGAAACGCTTGTTTATTCCTATGGAAAAAACATTGGATTGACATCACGTGCAAGGAAACAAAGTTTAGATATAATGTTAGCCCAACGTATTCAGCAGGTGATCAGTGTAATATTGAAAGACATACCTCCGATCGATTGTTCAAACGGTATCGATGCAGAATTGGCAAGATCGAAGCGGCTGGTAAGCATTTTTCAGCAACGTTTATTGGATCAAGAGCGCGAGATTCGAAGCTTAAAGGAAGAAAGGAACAGGGCTTTGGAAAGTGCCCCGCTGGAAGATGTTCGAACAGTTGGGAGAGTGCGTGATGTTCTTACGGAAGTATCTGGTTCAATTGCGGACGTTGAACAGGCGTTGGCAGAGTCTGATAATGCCGATTTGCCTGCAGTGTTATCTTCTACGCGATTGTTGATCGAGGCCGCTGGCGGAGTTTTAAAAGAAATATTGGAAAAAACCAAGTGATCGGTAATTATCTTTATGCCGTCTTTTGCAAGCAACATAACGTTTCCCGGCTTTCAGGCCCCGATTCTTCCGCCGGCCGTGTCGTCCGTTCAAGCTGCCTTTCAGCAGATGGGCGGTTTTCTTGCCATGGATTCGGCCCAACAATTAATATCAACAGTTGCGCCGATTCCAGCGTTTGTTACGACGCCAGCGCAAGAATTTCTTTTCGCAGGCGGAGGCGCTACGAAAGATGATGGGAAAGTTATTGCTCCGGCCGTCGAAAGCGATATTTCAATTGAAACGATGTTGGAAGTTATCCGCGAGCGTTTAGATCCAAAAAGATTGGCGCAGACATGTAATATACCGGAACCATACTTGCCCTTTTTTTACAGGTTCGTATATCATACAATTATCGAGCGCTGGGTAGGGTACAGAGATCTTTCATTTGAGAGCCAGAAATTGGGAAAATGTTTTAGGGCAGTAGAAGCAAATATCGATCTTGCCTTGCATTTGTTTCCTGCGAGATTTGATACGCTCGAACTGCGCAAACACATAGATGAAACGATCCTTGACGATCCGAATTCGGAGCGGACGCCGACGGTTGCACGCCGTGTTGTTTGGGGATGGCTTATAAGGAAACTTCCCATTCAAGAGCTAAAATGGGACGATCTTTCGAAGATCATAGCCGCGTATTGCGATATAATAGTTCCCACAGTTGAGAGGCTCTTTGTAGTGGCTAAACAGTTGAATAGGCCAGAAATGCCCGATATGACCTTGAACGAAAAAAAGGAATATTTGGCAAGATCGTTGCTCGCAGATATTCAAAAATATCCATTCAAATCTTCTATTGAAAGATTTCTAAAAAACAAAGTTGTTCCCCCAAGTGCTGCTCCCGATGCTCCGAAGGAATATCCGAAATGGACACAAGGGGCGTGGGCGCGTGAGGCTATCACGGAACTTCGCGGGAGAGTTGAATTTGAACATATGGCGATTGTCGAAACTGCGATTCTGAACGGAATAAATCCTGATAGATCCGAGGAATTTAAGATAGTTGTGCTTTGGTTCTTTGCACAGGCATTCTACGAGATTCTTGGCAGAATCAGCGATCTTAAGGTGCCTAAAGAGCGTACTCTTGAGATGGCAGTGCATGTAATAAGGAAATTGCATCAGGAGCTTGAGCGTGGTGTTCCTGCCGATGAATTGCGCAATTGTTTGGGCCCGATCGTGAAAGATATCGTGAAAAGGAAGAGAACGTAACCTTTTAATATCGTTTAAAAATGTTAAAAAAACTTAGCAACTTTTTTGGAGAGTTGCCGAAGATAAGCCTATAAGGAGATACATGTATGGCTATGGTTGGAAATTCGCTAGGGCTGGGTTATTTGTGTGCGCCCGGACAGTTCACGGGCGGCCTTGGTACCGCGATATCGAACGCCGAAAATATTACGGCATATACAGGCCCTATTGCAAGTGACCACTCTCAATGGATGCAGGCCGCATTAGGCCAGCGACCTGTGCTGGCGGCCGAATCCGCTTATAGTTTAGACGACGGTTTTGGGAAAGACTGGAGCGTTAGAGTTGTGCTCGATCCTGAAGCGGAGCAGCCGACAGCTCGTCCCGACTCGATTGCTTCAATGTTATTCGATCCGGTCGTCGATTACTTTCGGCAATTAAAACGTCACGGTGCTGCCGGCGGTTATCGTGCAGTGGAATCATGGTTTAAAAATGTATTTGACATAATGGGTGTTCCCGAAGGCCTTCGTGGGCCGGTATTGTTCGCTGCGGTGGATCTCTTGACCGAATCTATAACGCGCGAGAAAATTCAGGAAGCGATCATTAAAGCCGTTCCTGCTGTTTTGAATATGACGGCCAGACAGCCGGATGTGGTCAAGTATATCGAGCTATTGGTCCGATCGGTCAAGCTCGACGGACGTCGGGCGGAAGCAATTGAAACGGAAATAGCTGATGCGGCGTCGGCAGAAATGGAAAGAAACAGGATAAATCCGCTATCGTTACCGCAAATGATGTGGTGGTGTTACGATAGATTGGTAAAATTTCACAAGATAGCGCCTGCAAACATCAACATTGCCTTGATCGTTTCAAGAGGGAATGTCGTTAGAGATGCTATGCCGCGACATTGGCCCACGCAAAAAGGATTGGATGTGAAGGCGATTTGCGACCGCTTTTCGGAATATCTGCCGGAGGATATGGCTAGCTCCGATGTCAGTTTGTTCCGAAAACACATTACAAATCATTTGCGTGAAAAGGCTAGCGACTTCCGGACCGATATAAAGAGATATACTTATATAGTCGGAATGGTTGATAAGGTGAATAGTGAGGCTGTCAAGGTCTTTGACGATCTTGAAAGACTACGTGGCGAGGCGCTGGAACCGGACTTTGTCCTTCATCACTTAATGGTCAGGATCGTTCATGGTGCCGATACTCTTTATCACAACTGTGTCTTCGTGCGCATATTACCATTCTTTAAATTGCTTGGACCGTGGCTGGAAGAAAGAAAAATTCCGGAAAGTGAATGGGAAGGGCTTTTTGCTAAGGCACTGGGAGATTCCAATCCTGCCATTTTTGATGCTGAAAGGTGGAAAATGAGAATGGAAAAAGTATTGGCCGGGGAAGAACTTCCTAAGCTCGAGAGTCGTCCAAGAGCAACAGACGGCAGAGGAAGGGCGCTTGGAAGGCTGCCCACGGAATTGAGCGATGCAGATCTCCAATTATTTGTAAAGGCCGTCGATGATCATGTGAAGGCACGTCCCGAAGTATATCCGGAGAATTGCGTCGGTCTGGTATTCTTAAAACAAAGAATAGACAGGCTTCTCGCTAACCTTCGATTCGCCGAACAATATATTGCAGAGGAGCGCCGGTTAGTTGACAGGCCCAAGCTTCTACACGAGCTGGTGGTATTCATTAACGAGAACAGTAGAAAGATTAAAGAGTCCGATGTCGATGCAATGCTTGCAAGGATCGACGCGGCATAACGGAGAAAAAATATGGGTACGGTCAATAATTTAATAGGATCTGTATCGCCGCAAATGGCTCTGCAAGGTGCTTTTGCTGGGGCTTTGGTCCCGGTCGGGCACCCGCTGACCATGACGATGACGGATGTTTATGCAGCACAGACAGATGCGCTTGTGGCAAGTGTTGCGGTTGTTGGCGTAAGGCAGATACCGGTATTATTTGCGGAGAGAGGTTCTGCCATAGCCGCCGATGTCGTTGTTGGAAATATGCCGCAGACGGTCAGCAATGTTTCACAAATAGAAACCGCAAGGTTAGATAGAGCTGGGAGAGCTGTATTAAAATATTTTAGTTTAGAGAGGCAAATATCCGCTTTGTCGCCGGAATTGGATTTCAAGAAGATAGCGTCTTTGAAAGGCGAACAGGCAGAGTTAATGCCTTGTATTTGCGAATGGCTAACTCCGATCTTGGCGGATGAAGATATTCCCGATACGGCATGGCCAAGATTGCTGGAAACTGTTTCGTCTCGCATTTCAAGATCTGCAGATGCCGCATTGGCAGCAAAAATCCTACTGGACCAGCTTCCGGCATTTGTCAAGACCGGTGCAACTCAATTTGATGCGGATCGGCATGTGGCAGTGGCGGCTAAATCGCTTCCTTTCAGGAATAGAGACGTTCTTGTGGAGCGGTTGCATTCCAAGACCGAGGAACTTCTAGCTAAAAAGTTCACCAGATGTTCGTTGGAAGACATGATAAATTTCATAGACGTAACTCTTTCCGTTGAGCTTGGCCTTAAGCCTAAAGCTCCTAGATCTTGGGCTCATGCAAGGACCCACTGGGTAGCGTCGGGCCCCGCGCAAACTCAATGGCCTAAAAGAGCTCGTAATGATCGCGAGGCGGCATTAAAAAAATTGCCCTCTGATATAAACCCCGAAGACCGAGAATCTTTGGAAAAAGCTATAGATGCTGACATAGCCAGCAGGGGTGAGTTCTGCTCGAACATTAAGAAACAGGCCACTTTGGTCAGGCAGTGGGTTGAAAGGCTTAATGCCTCAATTATGGACGCCGAAATCTATCTCATTGAGAATCGCAAAGTGGCGAGTGATTTGGTGCAATCAATAAGAGTTCAACTTATTCACGAATTGGTTCTGTTCATTATTGCCAACAGGCGAGAGGTAAAAGAAGTGCATTTCGACGAAATGTTTCGGAGGATCACGGCTGCTTAATAATAAATATGGGTATCTATAATAATACATTTCCAGGAATTTCTGTGTCCGGGCTTATTACGAATGCCGAAAGTCTTGTCGTATCTGCTGGAAACATTGCAAACCAATACGGCCCGGCCATCGACCTGTTCTCATTATCGGCTCAAAGTAATTTCTCGGCGCCCGCTGCCGCGCTTTTTAGTTCCGAACTTGCCGGTCCGCCGATCGCTCAAAAAAGATTTGAGGTTATGGCGGGATCGGGCTTTGGGCAAACTTCGAGCGCGGAGCTTGGAAGGAGCGCGTTTTTAAAAATAGTTGATTTCAAAAAATTGCCGATGTGGCGGCTCGAAGTTGACGATGCTGGCGTGGCGTGGAGCAGTTTTTTCAGCAGAGATGAATTGGAAAGACTGTTTCTGGCAAGCACCGACGCCGAGTTCGTAACTCGGCTAGTTTCTTGTCTTAACGTCGAAGGTGAGAAGGTGTTCGCTGTCAAAAACGATGGTCGAGCTAGGTGGATATCGGTCGTAAAAGCGATACATGAGATCGGCGATTTTCTTCGTGACCTGGATGTCTTGTCTGGAGGCCGGATATCTTCGATGCCCCAGGACAGTTTGGCGTCTTTTCGGGCAAGTCTTCTTTCCGTTACCAATAGGAGTTTAGCCGCGGTAATTCCCATGATGATAAATGGGCCTTCTCCCAAGTTGTTTGCCGATGTGATGAAAAGTCTTACGGAGTATAAGATTTCTTTGAACAACATACTTCCTCTTTCACGAGAAGAACGCGCGCATGTGAAAAGAACGGTGAACAGTTTTTTAAAGGCGCATGCGGAAGCAGATGACGGACTTAAAGAAAAGATAACCGAAATGCTTTGCTCTTTTCTGACCTCGAAAGAGGTCCCGCACGTCGATGTAAAATATTTGACGTGGCTTTTTGGAACGAATTCCCAATGGAAATATTCGCGTCTCTTTATTTCCGAAAGGCTGGCCTGGATTGATAAGCGTGTCGCCGCGTTCAATAAGGTCAGACAATTGTACATTAACAGATTTCCACGGATCAGTCACGACACGTTGATGCATATAAGGCTTTCGATCTATGAAAAAGCGACCGACGATTGGCTGGATAGTTTCAATAAGATAGATACGGCAAGAAGCGATATCGATAATGTTATGGAAATGCGGCTTCGTGAAGTGGGCGCCTTCGATAGAGGGTTGGACCGTGGAGACGGCGATTCATTTGTAGATTGCCTCAATTCCGCCTGCGTGGCGTTGGGCAAGGGGAAAGACGAAGAAAAACGGATCAAACTTCTTATAGAAAAACTTCCATATGTAGTAGTGCATCATCTTCAGTGGATGGCAAAAAAGAAGAGAGAGGCGGCTCTTGCCTTCCTGATACAGCTGGAAGATCCGAACTCGGCCATACCTGTTAGATTTGAAAATCTAGGCCATGCCGATCCCGAAAGAAAGCGGGTAGAAATATCCATGAACGGTATTGCATCCGACGTTATGTCGAGCATTAACGTTACATATGGTTTTTTTCTGGGTGCAAAAGAGCAAAAAGATCTTTGGAATAAATTGTCAAAGCTTCCTGTCGACCTCATAAAGGGGATAGTTACATTTTCACCAACTGCACTTTTGTCGTTTCTCAAAGAACTGAAAGTGGTCGATCCTTTAAAGATACTGGCCTACAGGCGAAATGCGCCAAAGCCAACAAATTCCGGAGGCGGCGGTTCATCTGGCGGCGGCATTAACGAATGGCAAGAGAGCTGGGGCGGTGGTTGGGGAACGGCAAAACCGCCGCGACTTGATCTGGCGGAAGATATGGCGCCGAACGTGCCGTTATATCTACTGCCTTCCGATGGCGGTTCGGCATATACCGCGGCGATTACAGGCGGCGGTAATGTCTTTTTCGCAAGAGGCGCAACTGTAAAAAATATCGCGGACGACCAATCCGAAAAAGGAACGGAACGCCCATCGCTGGTGCACAACGATAACGACATTCTGCAACCTGTGCCCGTTATTCAGCGCAGAAAGAACGATGATGACACAGATGCCAGAAGAGCCGCCGAAAAATTTTCAGAGATGCTCGCCAAGATCGTTGTCGGGCAAGGTAGCCAATATCTTATGCAGCTGAATCGCGACTTTGGTTTTAGAAGGCGAGGGCTATTGCAACCAATTTTAGATTACGTGACATTAGTTACGAAGATAAGATTCACCGTTGTAGAAGACGCAGATACTGGAACGATCATAGGGCTCGAATGCGATCAACAGATACAAATCTATCGTAATGTTGTTGGCTCTTTGATTGCTGATTTGCTGAAATCCTTTCCATGGGCAGGAACTGAAGCTGCAGATCTGATAACCGGCGACGTTATTGCCTATGCCATGGTTTCGTCAGATCGAAGGGAACGCTCCGTCCGCGCGGATTCAAGACTAGCTATGCATACCGAAATTATCAGGATGATCGGTTCGGCGTTCGATATGCTTAAAGTCCCAGACAAGAAACGCCCGAAGATAGCGGCAGCAGTGATCGGAAAGCTTATAAACGTTTTTGGGCTTAATATGATCGACGAGGCGACAGCTGCCGGAAAAGCGCTGCTATACGTTGCCTTATCTCTTGATTTGAATGCCTTGTCATTAAGTCAGCTCGTAGCGCTAGTTGCCACGGTGTACGAAGTGCAAGCGGGCAGTAACGAGGGCCTTTTTGATATTGAGCCTTTAAAAGAACTATCGCCTTCTGATCTGGAAACGTTCGAACGTTGTATGCTGCGTTCTGCTCTCTCGTCGTTCGACACGTTTCGCAATCTTTCTGCATTTAAAGATCATGTTATAACTTCGGCAAAAAGAATTTCTAGCGGATTTGCGCTGGTGCGTGAAGTTTGTGCTATGCTGCCAGGCGGAGATAAAATATCTGACGATAGTATCATGGATGCTACACTGTCGTGGCTGCGTAATAATCCGGACACACCTTTTAGGAACTACAGGCCGGTCGAGGCGTTGTTGCCGCTCTTTAGCGAAGAGGTATTGTTAAGGGGATATTCGGATGAGAACGTGGAAAAGATACGAAAGATAGGTGTCGCCAGATATATTCATGCATTGCATTCATATGTTTCAGGGCTGCCGAACATTCTAATGAATGCAACGCTTGATCATGTTGCGGATGAAATAGAATACAGGTCAAAATGCGCGATACATAAAACATGGGCGGGGCGATATTCCGAAATGTGGGCAATGGTCGTGGAGGTTGCAACTAGGGCGAAATTGGGGCCTGATGAAGAAAATGATTTTTATGAAGAATCAGCGCGTTGGATAGCCGTGCAAAAGCTTGGCACGATGGATGTTAATACCGGCATTTTGCGGGACCTTCGCATCAAATTGTATCTGGAGCTACGAGATCGTATTCCAGCAAGTAAAAGGGTGTACCTTGAGTGGCAGCTGGTAAGAGATGTTACTTGCGATAATCCTGCCATTGCAACGCTAATTGATAGAACAATGAGCCTTCGTTATGGCCACTTGATGTCGGCCGATGCGGTATCTTATATTTTGAACAAAAAAGATTTGGACCAGGCAACGATACGAGTGGATGCGGCCCATAGAATGCAAATGTACGTTGCAACGGCAAGAGAGATACTTAAGGTCTTGGCCGTTTTTAAAGGTCTTTCCGCTTCAGATCTTGCGGCAAAGTTTATTGCCGATATCAATTCCAGAGAAAGGGCCTTTCTTGGTGTGACCGTTGGCAACATTTGGGAGAATGCTTATCTTGCATGGTCGGCGAATGGGCCCATGTCCGATGAACAGAAAAGGGCTTACCTGATCGGTTTGTTCCGAATGAGGTCCAAAGTCGAATTAGATGCCCTGTTTGAAAATATAGCTCCGGAACATCGAGAAGAGGCGTTCGATCTTGCGTTCGAAAGCTTTAGTAGAAACCAGACGAAGAAATTATTCATCTTCCTTAGAATAATCGAAAGAGTGGCTAAGCAGTTCCCCCGACAGTTATAGCAGGGATGCGGATCGTTGGCATGCCGTGGCCGACCGGAACTCCTTGTCCTTCTTTTCCGCAGGTGCCGATGCCGAAACCTAGATCGGTTCCGACCATGTCGATATCCATAAGTATCTTTGGCCCGTTTCCGATTAGAGTTGCGCCGCGAACTGGTTCGGCGATCTTACCATCTTTTATCAAATAAGCTTCTGATGCCTCGAAAACAAAATCGCCGTTTATTGTGTTCACTTGTCCGCCGCCCATCTTTTTTACAAGAAGGCCATTTTGCACAGAGCGCACGATCAAGTCTGGATCATCCTTTCCGCACGTTACTAAAGTATTGGTCATGCGAACGACAGGGCGGTTGCGATACGATTCTCTTCGTCCGTTGCCGGTTGCACATGTGCCGGCTTTCTTCGCGCTGATAACGTTATGCATGTAAGACTTAAGTATTCCATTCTCGATGAGTACGGTTCTTGCTGCCGGGTTTCCTTCGTCGTCGAACGAAAAAGTTCCACGTCGTCCCGCAAGTGTTGCGTCATCTACTACCGTAATTAATTTTGAAGCGACTTGCTTGCCAAGTTTTCCGGCATAAACGGACATGTTCTGGCAGGCAAGGTCTGCTTCGAGCCCGTGGCCAACCGCTTCATGGATCATCGTGCCACCGGCGGACGAAGATATTACGACCGGCATAACTCCAGATGGCGCATGTTTCGCCGAAAGCATGAGCAATGCGCGTTTTGCAGCCGATTCTCCGAGCGATTCGGGAGTTGTATCAAGGCTGCAAGTAGGTTCGTAGCCAGTTTGTACCTGCCCATTTTTCATGGCAGTTACATGGACCACCATGACCGTATCTATTTTCTCGTCGATAACATCCAAACCCAGCGAATTTATTACACGTATCTTTCGTGATGTGTCGCGCCAGATCGCCTGAACTTGTTTTATATCGGCACTGTATAGCCACGCGGTATCTGCAGCACGAGAAACGCGCGCGATCTTGTCGTCGATGCTCATTTCTGTCATTGCGAGCTTAGCGAAGCAATCTCCCTTATTCCATGAGATTGCTTCGTCCGCATTTTGCGGACTCGCAATGACATGGTGCTTCGTTTTTGTCGATGCAACCGATCTTGCAACTTCTATCAATTTTTCT
>CAIPVD010000356.1 GCA_903868375.1 uncultured delta proteobacterium | reverse complement strand
GATATCAAGCAACTTTACCACCTGCGGCGCGTAGCGAACGGCCCTGTAATGCATGGCGGCAATGAACGATTCGACCCACTGATTGACCCTTTCATCTACGTTGCCTGAAATTGCAACCGCCCCGCCTTTTTTGACCGCATCGGTAAGATTACTCCAGGTCTTCCACATGTCCGACGTATGCAAAAGCAGCGATAAATATTCCTTGGAGCTTTTTACAAGGTACTTCAGCCCCTGTTGTGTATTTGAGAACTTGTTCTTCTTCTTGCGCAGCATTCCAAATGCGCAAAGCGCGTCCATAAGCCTGTCGGTCGCACGCGCATCGGTTCCTAGGTCCCTTGCCACGTCGGCAGACGTCCGGCTTCTTTCGCCAATGGCTGTGAACAGCCCAAGCTCGAAAGCCGTTAAAAGTATCCTGCTCTCCTGGAAAGACAGCGCAATATTTGATAGTCTATTATTCATGGCCAACGAATATGCCCCTTTTTCGCCCCATCCTCAAGCGTTAATTTCAATATTTAACTTGACTTGAAAGTGAAAATGGGTTTCATTTCCATTATGGCGAAAAGATCGTACTCTTTTTTGGCGGCGGCAGCGTTATTTGCCCTATTGAAACCGGCCGCCTTGCTTGCCGAAAAGATACAAGACAACTCGTTCCTTATCGAAGAGGCATACAATCAGGAATACGGCGTTGTTCAACATATTCAGATGTTCCAATATAATCAGGACCATTCGTGGGACTATTCATTTACACAGGAATGGCCCGTGCCAGACGAAAGGAATCAACTTTCATACTCGATACCCGTGAACCACATTACTAGTGGAGAATCGGAAACCGGCATCGGCGACGTGGAATTAAATTATAGGCGCCAGATAGTTAACGGAACAATAGCCATCGCCCCTCGCCTCACCGCGGTACTCCCAACGGGAAATTCGAACAAGAACCTGGGACGCGGTTCCGTTGGGATACAAATGGGCCTTCCCATAAGCGTTGAATTTGGTGACGATCTTGTAACGCACTGGAACGCCGGGCTAACATACACTCCATACGAAAAGGGCCCGATCGGCGCCAGAGGCGAAACGATCGGGTACAACGTGGGGGCTAGCGCCGTATGGACGATGCTCGATAAATTCAACCCCCTACTAGAAATATTATGGACATCGAATGAAAACGTGGAAGGCAGAGGCATAACGAGCAGATTCAACACATTATTCATAAATCCAGGGTTTAGGTTTGCGATCGACATCGGCAAGTTACAGATAGTCCCGGGCGTTAGCGCGCCTATTGGAGTTGGGCCGTCGAATGGCGATTATGGCGTACTCTTCTACCTTTCGTTCGAGCATCCGTTCATGAAGGCGAAAAAAATATGAGGCCAAGGACAGACGCCTATCTGGCGGAAAAAGGCTTGAAATCGAGCAAGCGCAGAAGCGCGGTGCTAAAGGCGCTCGAGTCAGCTAAAAAACACTTAACGGTCGATGAACTCTACGACGAAGCGATAAAGGTAGATCCGAAGGTCGGCTACACAACGGTATGGCGCACGTTAAAACTATTGGCGTCTTTGGGCCTCGTATCCGCTCAAAAATTTGGCGACGGTAATACAAGATATGAACTGCTAGAAGGCGAAAGCCATCACGACCATCTAATCTGCATTAAGTGCGGGCGCGTCGAAGAGTTCTTGAACCACACGATAGAAGAGATACAGGCGAAG
>CAIPVD010000355.1 GCA_903868375.1 uncultured delta proteobacterium | reverse complement strand
TACACGACTTTCCCGAGGCCGTAGTAAAGCTTGGGCTTAAACCCTACGTTTCAAACCAGCTTATCCAGTGGCTCTACCAAAAAGGGGCGACGTCTTTCGAAGAAATGACCAATCTCTCCAAAAGTGCGCGCGCCTCACTTCCGGAACATTTTTTCATCAGCCGCTTAGAAAAAGTAAGCGAGTTATCTTCAAGCGACGGCACCAGAAAGTTCGCGTGGAAGCTGCCGGAGGGGAACATCGTCGAATCCGTGCTGATACCTTCGGAACCGTACGAAAAAGCTGTCCGGGCTGGCGTGGATGTCGATATCCCCGAGGAAGAATGGGGAACGAGGCTTACTCTTTGCATTTCGACGCAGGTCGGTTGCGCCATGCAGTGCAAATTCTGCCGCACCGCCGAGATGGGCCTGGTGCGAAATCTAACGCAGGGCGAAATATTGGATCAGATACTGGAAGCACGGCGGATGATAAAGCCTGGGCTTCGGATATCCAACGTTGTCCTTATGGGCATGGGCGAGCCGCTCGCAAATTTCGATAACGTGGTCGGCGCGATACGGTTCATGATCCATTCCAAGGCGTTCGGCCTCTCCAAACGGCACGTTACGGTTTCAACCTCGGGGCTCGTACCTGTCATTGCAAAATTCGCCAAAGAAGAGCTTGGCGTGAAGCTCGCGATATCGCTCAACGCAACGACCGACGAAGTTAGAAGCGAGCTTATGCCCATCAACAAAAAATATCCGATCGCCAAGCTTATCGATGCCTGTAAAGATTATATTAAAGCGGCCGGTCGGGACAGGATAACGTTCGAATATGTAATGATCGGGGGCGTGAACGACCTGGTCGATGATGCAAAGAGGTTGGTAAATCTTTTAAGCCACGTTCCTTCAAAGGTGAATTTGATACCGCTAAATCCATTCACAGGGTCGAAGCTTAAGGCGCCAACGGAAGAAGCTATCCAGCGCTTCGCGCAATATTTGCGAAACAAGAACCTTCAGATCAACATTAGGTCCAGCCGCGGCCAGGACATCCTTGCCGCTTGCGGGCAACTAGCTTCCAAAAATGTCACATAGGTTTTTTCTTGCCGTACTTATCAAGGATACACTGCGCGAGCATCTTAGATCTTTCCGTACCGTTGACAAGTTCCGCTTCTATAATGGGACGGACATCCTCAAAGTTGGACCGATACACATTAGAATCTAGGGAGAGGATATTTATCAGCTCTAACCTCATTGGTTCAGGCAGGTAGTATCCCGCAAGCATATCCTTTGCCTTCGCCAAAAACTCTCGGCGGTTCAGATTCATACACTCGGAAAGAAAATATCTTAATTCAAACCTCTTTCCACCGGTTATCATCTTCAGAAATGATCGCATGTCCGCAATGACACCGCTGACATCTATAAATTGGCTAAATTGCATTAGCCCAAGTAACATATTCGGTTCATCCATACTCTTATAGGCGGACAAGATTATATCGAGTGGCTTCTTATTGAAGCCGGAGAGATACTTAGAATAGGACGCTTCTGGGAACGGGTCTTTTTCATCGGATGTAAAGACCTTGCCGTGAAAGACCTTGTCCCTCATATATGACCACATTGCCATACCGAAATTCTTCATTTCATCAGGCGTCGACTGGTTTTTTATGAGCCTAGAGAAATGGTCCGCGTTACTAAAATAGGCCCTGAACGTGCTGGCGAAAAGTTCCTCCTCATTCTCAATATGTCCTTGTTCCGTTTGGCCGCTTACAGGCTTCTTGTAAGTAGAATCTTTAATGATTAGATAGTTATCACTATCCCAAGCCGCTAAAAGAAGCCTTTGTAGGTACCCATCTTCTCCCTGATAATATTTCACTTGGTGGCCGAACTCGTGAACATAAGTGCCTAATAGCGATGCTTCATCCGATATCATTAGTGAGAGATTCACTTCGCCTGAAAGCCCTGAAGTT
>CAIPVD010000354.1 GCA_903868375.1 uncultured delta proteobacterium | reverse complement strand
GTGATCATAATCTTCAAAACACGGCTGGCGTCGTAGGCCTCCTGTTAGAGCTTGGGCTTGACCCCAAGAAATTGTCGGACGGGCTTAAAAGCTTCGAAGGGATCAAGCGGCGCCAGGAGATAAGAGGCGTGGCATACGGCGTAACGGTGATAGACGACTTCGCGCATCACCCAACCGCCATACGCGAAACAATAAAAGCGATCCGTTCCAAATATCCGGAGCAAAAGATATGGTCGATATTCGAGCCGCGCTCGAACACGAGCAAGCGGAACATATTTCAAAATGATTATATAAGCGCCTTTGAAGGTTCCGATGTAGCGATAATCGCGGGCGTACACAGGCCTGAAAAAGTGGCCGAGGAAGACAGGCTAAACGTGCCGCTGCTTGTGGAAAAGATGAACAAGCACGGAATAGACACGCATCACTTTGAAAAAACGGACGATATCGTAGATTTTGTCGTACAAAATGCGGCGAGTGGAGACGTCCTGCTCATTATGTCCAACGGCGGATTCGATAACATCCATGAAAAGCTGCTTCAAGCGCTTGGCAAAATAGAAAATGCTTAAAAAGCACAAGACCATACTGAAACTTGCATCGCTGGCACTGATAATTGCCGTCTTATTTTCCATTTATCACGCGCCTAACTCCAGCCTTGTTCAAAGAATGGCGTTTAAGCTTATCAGCGAAGGCAGTTCAAAATTCAGCGTCTCTAAACTTCAGTTCGATCTATTAAGCAGCAATATCTACATAAACGGCGCCGAAATATACAACGAAAGCAACGGAAGAAAATTCGCCATCGACGACATCCACATAAAATATAGCTTCATCAATCTGTTCCGGGGACGGTTCGCGATAAACGATCTGACTGTTAAAGGCGTCAACATAACGCTGCCTGCCTCCGCAAAGGCGGAAGAAAGCACGGAAAGAATTAGCATAGAAAAACTTTTCCTTCTGCAGAGCCTGGTGATCAAAAGCGGAAAGATAGAACAGGTGAAGATCACGTTCGGCAAAGATGAAACGCTAGTCGCCGACATGCTGCTTTTGCACTTCAGGCCGCATTACACCGGCAACATCGACCTAAAAATAGACCTGCAGGGCGCCAACTACACGTACGGAAAGGAGTCGATGTGGATCGGAAGCTTGTCGCTCGACGGCAGGACTAAGATTCACGAATGGCTCAACGAACCTCCATATGTGAACTCGATCGTCGGCGCTCTTCATATTAAGGACATTAGGCTTCAGGAAGACGCAACTATCGCAAGCTTCGATTCGAAGATCAGGATAAAGGACAAACGATTCGAAATTTCGGACCTGGAGATCATTAAGGACGGCAAACCTTTGAAAGGCGTTTTTACACTGGACCTCGCGAAGAAGTCGTACAAGGCCGACATAAACATGCCGGAGCCGATAAAATTTCCAACCCTTGGCGGAGAAAGCCCTACCATCGACACTTCTGGAGAAATATCCGGAAGAATAACCGCGGAGGGAACTGGCCTGTCGCTTAAAGATACGACCGGCAAGGCAGAGATAAACGTTATTCATAGCAAAGAAGGCCTTTCCCCGATCGATCTAATATCTACGATCAATTGGAAGAACGGCGTTGCAACGTTTGCAAATACTTCCCTTAAAATAGGCGAAGGCGAGATCGGCGTCACGGGTTCGGTCAATGTCCCCGGAGAAAAGGTAAACATAAAGTTCGATGTGAAGAACGTTCCAACCGAAGCGATCTTCGGGCGTTTTGAAGATGTCAATTTCCATCCGATATTCGGCAATGCGAATGGTGTCGCGACGTACACCGGCTGGGGAAAGAATTTTAAGGTCGAAAGCGAAGGCGAAACGACAGGTCCGGGCGGATATTACAAGATCACCGCAGACCACGCTCATGCAAAGGTAAACGTTAACTATCACGAGCTGGTCTTGATTGGCGAGGCTTCGAACGATGGAAAGCAATTCGGGGATATTACCCTTAAGATCAAATATGGCGAAAAGGCCGAAGGAGAAAGCATTAGGCCGAAATATCTTCACATAGACGCCAAAGCAGAAAATGTGCCGATGGGTGAATGCTTTAAAGAATATAATCTAACGGGCGTTGGTAGCGGCAAGCTGTTGATAGACGGGCCGCAGCACGCATTCAAAGGCGCGCTATCAGGCACGGTCACGGACGGAAGCTTCGTAGGCATCGAATTTCAAAAGGTCACGGTCAACTCCATTATAACCCAGAAGAATATCACGTTCACCGATGGAGAATTTTTCTTGCCGAACGCAGCACCTGTCCCATTTGCATCGCCTATCAAAATGGATTTCACCGAAGGCGGATTTAAATTCTCCGGCAAGCCTATCGAAGGGCTATCTTTCGACGCCGACCACGTCAATATCACCGACGTTTGGAAAATAAATCATATCACCTACAAGGATATGACGCTAAAAGGGACATATTCATCTAAAGGAGCGAACGATCTCGCCATCGACGGCAGCATCAACGGAGAATCGCTGCAGATATTCAAATCGTACCTTCGTGATATAAGCGGCCCTTTATTCGCTAAATTGAAGATCTCGGGACCTATCGACGATCCAAACATTACCGGCAAGCTAGTACTGAACGATAACATGATATTCCCCCGCAGCCTTGGCCAGCGGCTTGAAAAAGTTACGGGCGACATTATTTTCGACGGGCACAATGTCAAAACGGATTCGCTCACCGGCGTGATCGAAAACGGCGACTTCATGATAAAGGGCGAGATAAGGCACGACAAGCTGAACCTCTCGAAGAGCGATCTCGCGATAGTCGGCCACGATCTGCGGTACGTTACAAAGGATCGGTCGTTCAGAATGGAGTTCGATGCCGACGTAACGCTAAAAGGAAGTGCATCGGCAATGATACTTGCCGGCAACATCAACATACTCGATGGAAAGTACACGAAGGACTTCAACATTATCGAAAGCATCGCGGGAAAATCGGCGTCTGGATCAGAGGCATCAGAGCCGCTCCCCCTTAAGGACGTGAAACTAAATTTGCGGATCCAGAACACGGGCGATCTGGCGATCAGGAATAATCTAGGCAACATACTGTTCAGGTCCGACATAACATTGACAGGCACTCCAAACAAACCCGACATAAACGGTGTTATAGAAACACAAGAGGGCCAGATGCGCTATTTGGGCAAGGACTTCACGATCACCAAAGGTTTCATCGAATTTAGAGACCCATATACGAACCCGTACCTGGAAGTGACCGCAGAACACGCGGTTCCTAACCTTCCCGATAACGTCGTCACCATTATGGTCCACGGAAGAGTGAACAATCTTTCGCTCGACCTTTCTTCCACGCCACCCATGGAAAGAAAGGATATCATCGCGCTTTTAATT
>CAIPVD010000353.1 GCA_903868375.1 uncultured delta proteobacterium | reverse complement strand
CTGGCCACGATGATCATCGGCCTCTGCATAATCCTATTAGTGGTGCTCGTTCTCCCCTTCTGCGTAAAAAAAGTTGAACACAATTTGGAGGCGTTCCTTTTTGTGATGGGAATATTGGCGGCGTTGATTTCCAGCCAAATGAATCTTCGCCTATGCCTCGAGGCGGCAAAGGACCCGGTACCAATTACAGCGGCAGTGCTTGCGTTCGGGCTTATCTTTAAATGGTCCAGAGGGCCGCTTGATAAATTCATTCAACTTTCGCTTAAAAAGATATCGGTTCGGCTGTTTTGTTTTCTACTGATCGTAGTACTTGGATCTTTTTCAAGCGTTATTACCGCCATCATCGCGGCGCTGATATTGGTCGAAGTTGTAAGCATGCTTCACCTAGACAAGAAGTACGAAACGAATATCGTCATCATCGCCTGCTTTGCGATAGGAATTGGCGCTGCTTTAACGCCGATAGGCGAACCGCTTTCGACCATCGCGATAGCAAAATTAAAAAGCTGGCCGAACGTAAACTTCTGGTACCTCGCAAGGCTTTTGGGCTTGGAGATCGTGGCGGGCATCTTAGTTTTAGGCATCGTCTCCACATTTTTTAAAGGCATTCGCTCGGATAACGAACTTGCTGCCACAAAGCGCGAAGAAACTTATCCGGATATTTTTATTCGCACAGGCAAGGTTTACATCTTCGTTATGGCGCTCGTATTTTTGGGCCAGGGTTTTAAGCCTGTTATCGATATGTATATCGTTCAGTTATCTGGCGACGTTCTTTATTGGATAAACTCTATATCGGCGGTACTCGACAACGCCACACTGACCGCTGCGGAAATAAGCCCCAACATGACGCCGATCCAGATCAAAAAGTTGCTGATGGGGCTTCTTATAGCCGGCGGCATGCTTATACCTGGCAACATTCCCAATATCATCGCAGCATCCAAGCTGAAAATAAAAAGTCGCGAATGGGCAAGGCTAGGTTTGCCTCTCGGGCTGATTTTGATGTTGATATTTTTCTTCATATTAGAGATGGAATAACAATGGAGGTTGGCAACATGAAATACGCGCAAAACGCAACGCAACTGGTCGGCAAGACGCCGCTGCTTAAATTAAACAGGGTCGTGGGCAAAGGCACCGCGACCGTCCTTGCAAAACTTGAAATGTACAATCCGTGCAGCAGCGTGAAAGACCGCATCGGCGTTGCGATGGTGGAAGCGGCGGAACGCGAAGGCAAGATAAAGCCAGACACAATACTCATCGAGCCGACAAGCGGCAACACGGGCATAGCGCTTGCATGGGTTGCAGCAGCGAAGGGATACAAGCTAAAACTTTTAATGCCGGAAACGATGAGTGTTGAACGTAGGCAAGTATTAAAGATGCTCGGCGCGGAACTTATTTTAACTCCCGGCCCCGAAGGAATGCCCGGCGCCATTAAACGGGCGGAAGAACTGGTTGCTTCCGACAAAAGATATTTAATGCTTCAGCAATTCGAAAATCCGGCGAACCCCGCGATACATTATAAAACCACCGGCCCAGAAATATGGAACGACACGGATGGAAAGGTAGATATCATCGTCTGCGGCGTCGGCACCGGCGGAACCGTGACAGGTGCCGGTTCATATCTAAAAGAAAAGAAGCCATCGGTTAAAGTGGTCGCCGTCGAGCCTGCCGATTCACCGATGCTTTCAAAGGGAACCAAAGGCCCGCATCCGATACAGGGGATAGGCGCCGGTTTTGTGCCGAAGATATTGAAGCGAGAGATACTTGACGAAATAATCGCTGTAGATTCTGCCGAATCGATCAACATGACTCGCCGGCTGGCAAAAGAAGAAGGCCTGTTTGTCGGCATTTCATGCGGAGCCACCGTACTTGCAGCTACGCAAGTAGCTGCCCGCCCGGAAAACGCCGGCAAGGTGATAGTCGTTGTCTTACCGGACAGCGGCGACAGATATTTATCCACAAAGGCTTTTCAGGAAGCCTAAACTTTGGGGGCAGCTATGGCAAAGATTCTGATAAGTTATTTTTCCGCGACTGGCCATACCGAAAAGATGGCCGCATACATCGCCGAGATGATCAAAAAGAACGGCGTCGATGTCGTCCTAAAAAAAGTCGAGGATACGGATTATAAAGAACTTGTGAACTACGATGGCATCATCTTGGGCTCGCCCACCTACTATGGAACCATGGCGTGGCAGATGAAAAAGTTGATCGACGAAAGCGTTAAGCTGCACGGAAAGTTGCGTGGCAAAGTTGGCGGGGCCTTTACGTCGGCTGCGAACATCGGCGGTGGGAACGAAACGACGGTGCTAGATATGGTCCATGCTTTGATGATCCACGGAATGGTCGTGCAGGGCGAACATCAGGGGGATCATTACGGGCCGG
>CAIPVD010000352.1 GCA_903868375.1 uncultured delta proteobacterium | reverse complement strand
TTTCGCTGCTTCACGCGGAGCTGCCAAAGCCCGACATGATCATCTACATGCAGGCGACGCCAAAGGTCCTTTTAGAGCGGATCAAAAAGCGCGGGCTTTCCTACGAAAAAACGATCACCGAAGAATACCTCGACGAATTAACGAACGCATACAACGATTTTTTCTTTAATTACACCGATTGCCCGCTGCTCGTCATAAACGCGAGCGACATAGATTACGTTAAGAACAAGGCGGATTGGGAGAGCTTAAAGAAGGCGATACTCTCGCATACAAAAGGGATCGCTCATTACCACTACGTGAGCCGCGAATGAACAAAGTGACGACGGCAACTTTTCAGGCGATGAAGAATAAGGGCGAGCGGATCACCATGCTCACCGCCTACGATTCAACCTTTGCAAAGATTTTGGATAACGCCGGCGTCGAAGCGCTGCTCGTTGGCGATTCTCTTGGAATGGTCGTGCAGGGGCACACGAACACGATACCGGTCACGATCGAAGATATAATCTATCACACGCGTTGCGTAACGCGCGTTACAAGGCGCGCGCATGTAATGGCCGACATGCCTTTTATGAGCTATCAGGCTTCTATCGATCAGGCTCTGATCAACGCAGGCCGATGTTTGAAAGAAGGCGGCGCGGAATCTATTAAGGTCGAGGGCGGCGAAGAGCTGGTAGAGACGGTTGCCGCAATGACATCGGCGGGCATTCCAGTCTGCGCTCACATAGGTCTTAAACCACAGACCGTTCACCAGATGGGCGGATATAAGATCCAGGGAAAGACACTCTTCTCGTCCGAGCAACTTATCGCAGAGGCCAGAATGTTCGAAGAGGCGGGCGCATTTTCATTATTACTGGAAGGTATTGTCGCTGAAACCGCGCTTGAAATTACAAGGTCGGTCGATATTCCAACGATAGGCATCGGCTCGGGCGTTGGCTGCGACGGCCAGGTGCTAGTCGTTTACGATATGCTGGGGCTGAATAACGATTTCGCGCCCAAGTTCGTTAAAAAATATGCATGCCTGCAAGATGTGATAACGGGCGCCGTAGGAAAATATATTTCAGAGGTGAAAGAAGCCGAATTTCCAGGAGAGGAACATTCTTTTCATCGCGATTTGCAGATAGTCCGAAAAACTTCAAAGCTTTAAATGCAGATAATCAATTCATTACAGGAAATGCAACTCTTGGCGCGACAGTGGCGCAAAGATGGGCAAAAAATTGCCTTTGTTCCGACCATGGGAGCGCTGCACGATGGGCATTTAAGTTTACTTAGCGAAGGGCGTGCGCGTGGCGATAAACTTGTATTATCTATCTATGTAAATCCGCTGCAATTCGGCAAGAACGAAGACCTCTCTAAATATCCGCGCGATTTGGATGCAGATCTTGCGAAGGTAAGGCCTATAGGCGTCGATGCGGTCTTTTTCCCAAGCGATGAAACGATGTATCCGAACGGATATCAAACCTACGTTGAAGTAACCGAAGTAACGAAAGGCCTGTGTGGTGCAAGCAGGCCAGGCCACTTCAAAGGCGTTGCAACAGTTGTCCTAAAACTTTTTAATATCGTGCGTCCCGACGTGGCTCTCCTTGGCGAGAAGGATTATCAGCAGCTTGTAACGATAAAGACGATGGTGCGAGATCTAAATTTGTCGGTAGAGATCGCCCGAATGCCTATCGTTCGCGAAACTGATGGTTTGGCCATGAGCTCGCGAAATGTTTATTTGTCGAGCGATGAGCGTAAGGCGGCGCTTTCACTATCGCAGTCGTTGAAAATTGCGCAAGAGGCGGTAAAAAATGGTGAGAAGTCTGCACTAAACATCACCGCAAAGGTGAAATCTGTAATCGAATCGACTAAGCTTGCGAGGATCGATTATGTGAAGATCTGTGACGCCGAAGATCTTCAAGAATTAGATAGGGTTGATAGACCAGCAAGGCTTCTTTTAGCCGCATTCGTTGGCAAAACTCGGCTGATCGATAATTGCAAGCTATAACCACCTAATATTATTAACGAAAAAATTTACAAAAAATTAGCAACTTTTTTAGAGAATAGTCGATAACTAGGACGAATAGTTAATGATAACAAAAAATAGGAGGTAAATTATGGGAGATGTAATGCAAGTAAAAAAGCCAACGCCAGAGCTGCTGAAGCAATTTAATGTTACCGTGTTGGGTGATAGCAAGTATGAAATTATTGATCCAACGCTAGAAGATGGATTTGATAGAGATGCAACGGTTAAACGTGCCACCGCTTTTGTAAATACGAAAGCCGAGAAATTTTGCTCAAACCTAAGTGGCCAGGTCAAACTATTTGGCGATGTTAATGTGGTAGTGAATGAGGAAAAGCGTCCCAAGCATGCATTGATAGTCGATTGTCAAAGTGGTGATGCCGAAATGGCCAAGCTCACAGGTAAAGATGTTTTTGCCCTTGAGAAAGACCCTTCAAAATGTGCCATTCAGATTGAAGAGTATTCAAAATTTTCTGCCTCGGCAAAAATGGTATTTACGTGCGAACCAGTGGTTAAATAGAAGTCCTCTATAATATGCGAATCGGTTTCATTTCGACAACCGTGTCCGCTAAAAATCTTGCTTCATCCGCATCGTGCGTGACGTAAACGGTCGTTGTGCCGAATTTTTTGTGGATCGATTTTATCTCAGCCCTCATCTGAACGCGCAAGTTTGCATCCAAATTGGATAACGGTTCATCACATAATAGCACCTTCGGCTCGATCACAAGTGCCCTAGCAAGTGCCACACGCTGTTGCTGTCCGCCCGATAGTTCGTTTGGAGAGCGGCCCTCGAGACCAGATAGCCCTACGACATCCAAGATATTCTTTACCTTCGTTTCTATTTCTTTTTTAGGCAGCTTCCTAACGTTCAACCCAAACGCTACATTATTATAAACGTTCATGTGAGGAAATAGCGCGTAGTGCTGGAACACGACAGCCATTTCCCTTTTTTCAGGTGGCAGCTTCGTGATGTCGGTGCCGTTTAGAATTATTTGGCCAGAAGTTGGCGAATCAAGCCCTGCGATAATTCTAAGCGCGGTAGTTTTTCCGCAGCCGGAAGAACCGACGAGACATGTGAAATCGCCTTTTTCAACCGACAGGCTGAAATTCTTTATAACGGGAACGACATTCCCGCGCCGGTCGTGGAATTCCTTGGAGATGTTGTTTAATTGTAGATACATAATTTCACCATGCCGCCTTCACCAGCTGACGAACCTGCCAGCGGTGAAGCACGAATTTTAGCGTTCCAAGCATAATCACAACGATGAGTATCAAAACTATGCTCATTGCCGCCGCGATAGATAGCTCGCCATTTTCAACGAGGCCTAACAAAAATACCGTAAAGAGATTCCATTTGCCAGACACCACAAATATCACCGCACTTATCTGCGTCATCGCCCGAACAAAACTGTAGATGACGCCGGAAACGAATGCCGGCATAAGCAGCGGCAGGATGATCCTTCTAAATAGCGTGTAATTGCCGGCGCCAAGTGTTCGTGCCGCCTCTTCTATACCAACATCTATCTGCGCAAATCCTGCACTTGCCGATTGCATTCCAACGGGCATGTTCCTGAAGACGAAGAGTGCCAGCACTATCCAAAATGTTCCTTGTAAAATGAATGGCATGAACCAGTGTATTTCATTGAACGCCAAGATGTATCCGATGCCTATAACGGTACCAGGCACCGCAAATGCAAGCATGCTCGTAAATTCAAGCGCCCGCCGCCCGAAGAATTTCTTGCGTGTGACAAGATATGCGATAACGATGCCAAGCACGCCTGTTATCGGTGCGGAAACTCCGGCTATTAGAACGGAGCCGGAGATGTATTGCCATCCCATCTGCAGACCCTTTATGAAATTATCGTAAACTAGCCCCGAGTCTATTCCCCAAAGTTTTACAAATGCGCCTACGACGATCATTCCGTAATACAAAGATATCGCACCGATCACGGTTAGGCAAAATAGCTCGCACCAGATCATCGTGATGATGCCGGATTTCCTGGAGGAACGTGGAACTTTTCCGGCAACGGTCACGTACGATCTTTTGCCCACGACATATTTTTGAATAACATATGCGATAAGCGAAGGGATGAGAAGCATGATCGCCATAACGGCGCCGCCACCCATGTCATATACGGCGGTAATTTGCAGGTATGCCTGAACGGAAAGGACCTGATATCCGCCGGAGAGGATGATCGGGTTTCCGAAATCGGCGAGGCTCTCGATAAAGACAAGCAGGAACGAACTCATAATGCCAGGGAGGCAGAGCGGTGCGATGATCTTCCAGAATGTTCTGCTTCTGCTGGCGCCAAACGAACGTGCTGCTTCTTCGAATGTCGGATGGATCGCTGCAAGCGTTCCCTTTAATACCAAAAAGGCGGTCGGGAAATATGCGAGCGTTTCTGTTATAAGAAGCCCCCAAAAGCCATATACGGAAAAAAGTTCGTGGCCACCTAACAATCTTCTAACGATGAATCCGTTCCTGCCGAACAGCATGATGGATGATATCGCAACGATGAAAGGCGGAGCTATTACTGGTATCGTGCCTATCAGGTCATAGACCTTTGCTAATGGGACCTTTGCGCGTTCGATTGCATACGCAAGAATGAAACCGATGCAGGTGCCGAGCGAGCCGACTGCTGCTGCAAGAAGGATGCTGTTGAAGAATGGGCGCATGAAATATGGCGCGCCGATAAAATGAACAAAGCCCGCCATCGTAGAAGTGGAAAAAACCTTCCAAAGCGGAAAGGCGATGAATACCAGAACGAGCGCCGCAACGATCAGCAGCACCAGTTTTATTTTCCAATTTTCTCTCTCCATTTATTTATCAACTCTTCTCTGCTGTTGCCTGCTTTTTCAATATCTATCTTTGCAAGGTTAAGCTCGCGCGGGTTCTTGGACTTAACGTTTAGCTGTGCCTTTGAAAGAAGCGGAACCCTGAACCATTTCTGCATTAGATCTTGCCCTTCGAGCGACGTGATCCAGTCGATGAACTTGCCCGCCAGTTTTTCATTTCCGCCCTTTATCGTGGCGACACCGCCTATTTCGTATGGGACCCCGTCGGTTGGATAAGTTAGCTGTAGCGGGAAGCCTCGCGACACGCCTTTTCTTAAAGCGTCTTGGTCAAATACTATTCCAACGTTCGCTTCTCCCAAACCTACTTCAACGATCGGAGCGCCGCCAGATTTTGTATATCGCCTTATCTGCTTATCAAGCTTTTCATAATATGAGATGGCATTATCTTCGCCCTGCATTGCAACTAGCCCCGCAAGTACCGTGTATCCTGTGCCCGCGGTATATGGATAACTCACGACGATCTCTCCCTTGTATTCGGGTTTAAGTAAGTCTTGCCATGAAGTTGGCGGTGTTATTCCGTCGTGTGTGATGAACACTATTGCGCCAAAATAGACGCCGGTCCAATAGCCATCTTTGTCGCGCCATTTTTTATCTATAGCGTTCGTTTCCTTTGAAACGTACGGAGAAAGAAGCGCAGATCTTTTTGCGGCGACGAATTCGGTAGATGGTGCCCCGAACCAGACATCTTGTGTAGGATTCTTCGATTCGCTTTTAAGTCGTGCAAGTGCCTCGCCTGCAGAGAGCCTAATCCAATTGACTTTGATGCCGGTATCTTTTTCGAACGCGGATACGTATTCGCGTGCTTCAAGCGGATCGAGTGCGGTGACAAGGTTTAAGGTTTCGGCTTTTGCGATAAGAGGCAAGAAAAGAAAGAGAATGAAGAGAAAGATTTTATGATAGCGTGTCATTCATTCTAGAAATCGACCATCATCGTTAGCCGGCCGCCGTAAGACAGCGATGCCTTTGAATATGGAATTGTTTGCATGAGTGCATCGCCTCCAGGAATGAGCAGCGTTGTGGTCTTAATGTTATAGGCCCCACCTGGGATAAGTACTCCGCCTTCAAGCGCGGCATATAGATGATCGTAAAATTTTGTCTCTGCGATGACGTCGGCTTCGACACCGTACCATTTGGCGCTGTTCGCGATGACGGGAAGCGATGGGTCGTTTAGAATCGTCTGAAAATTAAGATCGACCGGATTTTTGTCCGCCCAAGCTGTGACCACCTTTGCGCCGACCGCCAAGTCGTTACATTCCTTCACGCGATCCTTCATGTTGAAGTGGTGCTTGTATCCGCCAGAAACATAGATGGCGTTATTTATGAAATTGCCGGTGATAGGTAATCCACCGCCCAGTTTTGTCGTGCTGCCATTGTACGCATTTGGCCCCCACATTGACGGGGACGTTCCAAGCGGTTCGTGGAACATTAAAAGCGCTATCTGATAATCTGGCCTAAAACCGTACTGCGTGATGCGCTGCGAAAGAGGGCTGCCGTCGCCTTCGGAAAATCCGCTCTTGAAATTCCATTCACCGCCCCACTTGTAGTAACCCGTTGCTTCAAATGCGGCTTCGAAAACCTGGACGCTCTGTTTCGGCGGGAGCTGTATGATCCCATCGCCAGCTTTACCTCCGGAATAAACGGAAAATGGGATGGCATCTATTGCAACGCCCGTCGACATTTTGCCGCCTATATAGACGCCTTCAAATTTGAACGTATATTCTTCGTATTCGTATCTTGCGTAAAGGTCGGTGAAATATATCATCGTCTTGCCGTCGATGCCGGCTGGAATGTTGCAATGAGCGGTGCTTGGGTTACTTGGATCGCACAGGGCGTCGTCGGCAGTTGTGGTTGGATCGTTCCCGCCGCTTCGCCTTCTAATGCCGCCGAACATTCCGACCGATACTTCTGGCCGTTCATACAAGAGGAACGCTGCATATTGCTGCGTATCTTTTCCGTGGTTGCTGATCGCACCGGCCAGTCCCTGAATGCGCGGGTCGTATTGCGCGGTGAATGCGATATCCCAAAGCAGCCCGCCTGAAAGTGATGAAGCGCTATCAAAATCGTACTGCGTTGCGAACATGACCCTGTCCGCCGTGTCGCCGAAATCTCCCTGGCGTTCGTTACCGTCGTTTTGGAATATGCCTAGTCCCCAATGCGAAGGCTGACGGCCGATCTTTAATTTTCCGATGGGGAGTAATATGTCCATGTACGCGCGACGGATGTTTAACACCTTATTTTCGCCCGCATTGCCTCCAACCATAGAAATGGAACCAGCTCCCGGTGGCAGGTCTATCGTTCCAACGAACGGGTTGTCTATCTGCAACTGTTTCGTATCTTGGGTGCCGAAAACGATGTTGTCCAAGATATCCATCTGCGTATCGACGGATATGAAGTCGTTAACCTTTAGTATCGGCTCGACGCGTAGGCGCATCTGGTTAAATGCGACAAGGCCAAAGCGGTGATTGTCGTGGGCGATATCGCTCCTGGGCTTTTGCATGTCGAGTTCTTCGAACGCCTCGCCTCTAACACGGTAATATCCATGTGCGGTTAGGTCCATCGCAAAAACCGGCGCCGATATCGACAAAAACGAAGCGATAAAAAGAAATGAAACTAGGATGTTAGAGTATTTTTTGCGTGCCATTATGTGTGGCGGATACTACACAACAAAAACAAAAGGGGCAAGAGATTTTAGGTTCCCTTGCCCCTCGTTAAAAATCGTTAATGACTAACGCTTAATATCCCATTCCGCCCATGCCACCCATTCCGCCGTGAGGCATTGCAGGTGCCGCGCCTTCTTCCTTTGGCTTATCTGCTATCATGCATTCGGTTGTGATCATGAGTCCTGAAACCGAAGCCGCGTTCTGAATTGCCGTACGTGCGACCTTTGTTGGGTCGATAACGCCAGCCGCGATGAGGTCTTCGAATTTGTCCGTTGCCGCGTTGTAACCATATGCGCCCTTGTTCTTCGCGATCTCGTTGATGACGATAGCGGCTTCAACGCCTGCGTTTTCAGCTATCATTCGCGTCGGTTCTTCCAGTGAACGGCGGACGATGTTAACGCCCCACTGCTCTTCGGGAGAGACCTTCAGCGCCTCCACTGCCTGGATCGCTCTGATGTAAGCTACCCCACCGCCGGGGATAATACCTTCTTCTACGGCTGCGCGTGTTGCGTGGAGCGCATCTTCAACGCGTGCTTTCTTTTCCTTCATTTCTGTTTCTGTCGCTGCACCGACGTTGATAACTGCTACGCCGCCGACCAACTTCGCCAGACGTTCCTGCAGCTTTTCCTTATCATAATCTGAAGATGTCTCTTCGATCTGTGCGCGGATCTGTTTAACGCGTCCTTCGATGGCCACCTTTGTGCCTGCGCCATCGACGATCGTTGTGTTGTCCTTATCGATCGTGACTCTCTTCGCGCGTCCAAGTTCGGTCGGCTTAATATCTTCCAGTTTACGGCCAAGCTCTTCTGCTATTAACTGCCCGCCGGTCAGAATTGCGATATCTTCGAGCATTGCTTTACGCCTGTCGCCAAAGCCTGGGGCCTTAACGGCTGAAACCTGGAGTGTCCCGCGGAGCTTATTGACTACTAGTGTTGCAAGCGCTTCGCCTTCCACGTCTTCAGATATGATGAGTAAAGGCTTGCCCATGCGTGCGATCGACTCAAGGAGAGGCAGCAGATCTTTCATATTGGAGATCTTCTTCTCATTGATCAAGATATAGGGATCTTCCAACTGGCAGATCATTCTCTCTGGATCTGTTACGAAGTAAGGAGAGAGATAACCACGATCGAACTGCATACCTTCAACGACATCGAGGCTTGTTTCCATCGATTTTGCTTCTTCGACGGTGATAACGCCTTCTTTGCCGACTTTTTCCATTGCTTCCGCAATGATGCTACCTATCGTTTCATCGCCGTTGGCGGAAATAGTTCCAACCTGTGCGATCTCTTTTTTATCTTTTGTGGGCTTCGACTGTTTCTTAAGATCTGCAATAACTACTTCAACCGCTTTTTCAATGCCACGCTTCAAAGCCATCGGGTTGTTGCCTGCTGAAACGAGCTTCATACCTTCGCGGTAAATAGCCTGTGCCAAAACCGTTGCTGTTGTGGTTCCGTCGCCCGCTATGTCGCTTGTCTTGCTTGCGACTTCCTTCACCATCTGTGCGCCCATGTTCTGGAACTTATCTTCCAGTTCGATGTCCTTTGCTACTGTGACACCGTCTTTTGTGATCGTGGGCGATCCAAACGACTTGTCTATGCAAACGTTGCGGCCTTTAGGTCCCAATGTTACCTTGACTGCGTTTGCAAGGATATCTACACCTTGCAATATTTTTTCACGTGCTTCCTGTTCGAAAACTAATTGCTTAGCCATATTTTTCTCCTTATTTTACTTTGTTAAAATTCCCAAAACGTCTTCTTCACGAATGATCACGTAATCTTCGCCTTCGAGCTTTATATCGTTACCCGAATATTTTCCGAAAAGAACGCGGTCGCCTGCCTTGACTTCGAGTGCGATGCGCTTCCCCTCTTCTAGGATCTTGCCGCTTCCAACCGCGATAACTTCCGCTTCTTGAGGTTTTTCCTTTGCGGAATCAGGAATGATGATGCCGCC